>CAZWTH010000344.1:0-9139 GCA_964636715.1 uncultured Solibacteraceae bacterium
CGTTTTATCAGTTTCCGCCGGATTCGATGTGGAGCCGTTTGTTCGCGCAGACGCCGCCGTCTTTTCGTTGGGGGCTGAAGGCGCCGGAGCAGATTACGACGCCGGAGTTCCCGGTGCATCCGAGGTACGGCGCGACGGCGGGGCTGAAGAATCCGACGCATCTGGATGCGGAGTTGTTCGCGCGGTCGTTCCTGGAGCCGCTCGCGGCGTACCGGGCGCAGGTCGGCGTGATTATTTTCGAATTCAATTCGATGAATTCCGGGCGGGAGTTTGTGGGGAAGCTGGATGCGTTTCTGGGAGCGCTGCCGGCGGGATGGCCGTATGCGGTGGAGGTGCGGAATCCGGAATTGCTGGGCTCGCGATATTTCGATTGTTTGCGGGCGCACGAGGTGACGCATGTGTATAACGCGTGGGCGCGGATGCCGGAGATGCGGGACCAGATGCGGATGGCGGGGTCGCGAACGTCGGAGTTGATTGTGGCGCGGGCGCTGCTGAAGCGAGGGCGTCCGTATGAGGAGGCGGTGCGGAGTTTCGCGCCGTATACAGAGGTGCAGGAAGTGAATGAGCCGGTGCGCGGGGCGCTGCGGGAGATTGTGGATGTGGCGCTGGTGGATGGGACGCCGGCGTTTGTGTTTGTGAATAACCGGCTGGAGGGGAATTCGCCGGGGACGATTGTGGCGATTACGGGGTAACGCAGCAGCGGTTTACCCGGCACAGTACTTTCGGGGGATTGCCCTCAAGGCAATTTTTGGCACAATAAACCGATATGCAGATTTTCCGGCTTCACCACTACGCCCTCGCAGCAATTCTGGGATTGGGGGCTCTGTCTGTCGCGAATGCGGCCACGCTGTCGTTCGATCTGGTCAATCCCTCCAGCAGCGACAATCTCGCGGAGATTACGGGCTCGCTCGACAATGTGACCGGCGAACTGACGGCGACATTCATCGCCCACAGCGGGTACTTTTTCGATGGCCAGTATCAATTCGATCTCAACATGGGCGACCCATCGCGCGGCACGGTGATTGAGCAGCAAACTCAGAATGTGGTTTTTCTGGACGCCCTTGCTACTGTGTCCCATGTCTCCTCGTTTACCGTTTCGGAAGGGCCTGGCGGCCCGGACTATGGGGGATCGGTCGTCGGGTGGCAGTCCGGAGACACGATCATCACGTGCGGAGACGTGTTGGCCCAGGGCTGCACGACTTTCGAGTCCGGGATTTATTCCTTTGGCGCCGGCTCGTTCGTCGGCCTGATGGCGACCAGCGGAATCCTGGGGGATGGCTCGCAAAGCAATGCGGTTCCTGAGCCTGGATATGTGGTCCCGATGCTCGTTCTGTTGGCCGGATTCGTGGTGGTGCGGAGGTATCAGCTGACCTGCCGGTCTGTCAGTTTGGATTTAACCGGCGCGGAGCGGTCTACTCTTTAATTAAGGTGCGGATACGGACTGCGCCAACAGAAACTGCTCTATTATTTGACGTGCTACGCCTGCCCCTTCTCTCGCGCCTTCTTTAAAGGCATCAACTATCCGTCGTGCTTCAGTTCCATAAGCAGACTCTGGGACCATAACCGACAGAGCCGTCGGATGTATGAATTTCGAGCACATCTTGTTAGCCGCCTTCCACATATCGGTAAAGTCAATCTCCTTAGCAGCGTGCCCTACATTTAGATAGCTGCTCTCAGCATCCATGCCGCCCTGCGTGGCCAACTCAATCATTTGCGCGTGAGCACCCCACCCGAAACGGTGGGGCTTTTTGTTTGTCTGTAACATCGGCTGGAACATCGCAGCTCCTGCCTCCGGCTTTTAGTCACACTCTCTCAGAAATCCTAGAGAATTGAAAATGAACGGCTTGCGTGAAGGGGGAGCGTCCAGTTTCTTCAACTCGCAATAAAATTAAGGCATGCAAGGTGAGTTGGCGATAACGGGAATGTAGAAGAGCGCCGAGGCGCGCAGGCATCTCGTGCCGACTACTAAGTGAGGAGCTGAGCGGAGATGAACAACAACGCATTCGAATGCGAAGAAGAATTTAATGGCGACGGCAAGCTCGTGAAGCGCGCGGTGCGTATCGGGAGCTGTGTGCCACGAGCGTTGTTGATCCTTTTGCTGGCGCTGGTAGCGTATTTCTCTGGTGGAGAACAAATGGCGAAAACGATGATACACTTTCTTCGTGGCCCGACGAGCGAACGCGGAGGAGTCCGACAAACCCTTCGACCGGCAGCAACTCGCAGCCAAGGCGCGGGAGCGCTCCCAGCTGGCCGGCTTCCAGCTCATCGACCGGTACAAAGAGCTCCACGCGCAGATTGCCTTCTCGTGTGAGGTGGTCCCCCTTGCCAAGAGAATTCAGGAATTGGTGCTCGTTTGGAAGATTCTGTGGAAGGGAAGAGGTGGCGGGAGGCGGGCGAGGCTTAGGGAATAGCGTATGGTATAATGTTATTTGGCCTGAGAAAAGTGCCGCCCTCTAAAGCAGGAGCGGGCTTCCAGTCCAATCACGAGCAACACTTTTCAGGACGGGTAAATGGACCCTGCAATGGTTCTTGCAATTGCCGCTTTGCTTACGGCACTTGCGGCGGTGATGACGGCGTGTGCAAAGTTAATTAAGGTGTGCAGGAAGTGATGTTAACTGGGGGCTCTTAAGGGAGCCCCTTTTTTATGCTGGTGAAATCCTATTTCCAGCAGGTAGACCAGCTTGAATGCCGGGGCACTGATTCTAAGTCGCGGCCTCCACGTCTGATGGCCCCAAGACCCTGAATGTGTGTTCATCCGTTAGCCAGACATCTTCCGTGGAATGCTTCCATGCATTCTGATCTTCGACCCATTTATTAAGCAGGTGTGCTCGGTCTTCATAGGGCCAACTGCAACCGACAAATGGGTCAACAATGATGCACGTGCCTCTATCGGTTATCGCTATGCATGCAGAAAGCAATTTTACAATGACCGTTCTCCAATCCACAATTCAAGAAGGGCTACTCGCGCCGCCTGAACTTCAGGTTATGGCGATAGCAGCCCTCATAGAAGCTCGCTTTAGCGTGCTGCCAAAAGCGGGCTGTACAGGTGATGAACCTCCTGTATGGCTTCCACTCCCAACGAGCGAAGGTACCGTTGTGTAGTTGACAATGAGGAGTGTCCGAGGATACGCCGCAGGTACTTCAGATTGCCCCCATTACGAAGATAATTGACCGCAAAGGAGTGCCCCAGCGTATGGGGCGAGAAGCGGACACCCGTGATGCCGCATTTGCCGCCGAGGGCCATCATGTCCCGCTCGAAGTTCCGAACGGTGACGGCGGTATTGTTCTTCGTGCCGAGGAAGTACCGCTGAGGGGCGCTTGAGCCTCTACGGCTCTTGTACCGCCAGAGGATCTTCCGCAGCTCGATGCTGAACGGGACCGCCGGTGCTTGTTGCCTTTGCCCTTCACCTTAATCATCAGGTTCTCGAAATCGATATCGGTGTCTGAGAGCTTCAGCAGTTCATCAGCCCTCAGGCCGGTATCCAGAATCGCCAAGGCTCCCACGTGAGCCCGTTTGATGTTGCCGGCCTTCGGCGGCGTGAATTTCACCAGTGTGGAAATCTGAGCGCCTGAAAGCGTCACGAGGAGCTTCTGCTCTCTTTTAGACGGCGAGCCCGGAAGTGGGTGCATTGGGGCGAGCACTTGTCCCCCCCTTGCCGTCCTTCCAGTGGTAGTAGCAGTTGAGGTGGTGCAGGTACGTGTTGACCGTCGATGCCGACGCCTGCCGCTCCCTGAGTTCGACGACCCGGCCAAGGATCTGGCGGGGCTCCAGTGCATCGGCAAACGCTTTGAAGCTGGACTCGTATAGTAGAATGGTCTTCGGCGACACATTCTGTAGGAAACGCTTCTCCTGGAGAAACGCTCTAATGTCCTCGGAAAATTCGCATGTCATTGATTCTGTGGGCTCGTAGCTCAGTTGGTTAGAGCGCTTCCTTGACACGGAAGAGGTCGGAAGTTCGAGTCTTCTCGAGCCCACCATTTCTCAAAGTTCGGTTCCCCGCGTACCGCATGCGGCATAATCCATAATTGGACTTTCGCCCGCATGGACGCCGAATGAATCGAACCACCGCAAGATATATAGGGTTTCTTGCCCTGGCTGTCGTTACCTTTCATTGGAAGACGCTCTTAACGGATCAGTTCACCACGATCGTCGGTTCCGAAGGGGTCAATCAGACATACGGATGGCTTCACTTCTGGCTGCGGTCGGTGTGGAGCGGCCATATGCCTCTCTGGGATCCCTACGCTTTCGCCGGACGGCCTTTTGTGGGGGAATCGCAGACCGCGGCCTACTATCCGCTTCGCCTGCTGTTCGCGCTCGTTCCGTTTAACAAAAACGGGCTGGTTTCGCCGCGCTTTTATCACGAATATCTCGCGTTCACGCGCTTTCTCGGCGCGTGCTTTATGTTCGCATTGCTGCGCGAATTTCGCCGCAGCCATTTCGCTTCGTTTATCGGGGCGTGCGCGTTCTCCATGGGCGGATTTATTTCGCGAATTCCATGGCCCCATTACATGGAGGCGTGCACCTGGCTCCCGGCCATCGTTTTTTTTACCGCGCGAGCGTTGCGTTCACACAATCGCACGCGCGCTCTGACCGAAGCCGCGCTCGGGGGCGTCTGTCTCGGGATGTCAGCCCTGACGGGCGGCGTGCAGTTCTCCATGATCGAAGGCATTTGCGCGGTGGGCGCCATTTTTTACCACACCGCGGTGACGTCTTCAGCCACCACGCGCCGGGAACGCTGGCTGCCGCCGGTGGCGATACTGGGCGTGCTTTCGGCGGTCGCGATCTGTGCGGGCGCGGCGCAGTTATTTCCGCTTTCGGAGTACTCCAGGCTCAGCCTGCGCGGCATCAACGGCGGCTACTTCCCGATGTCGCAGAAGATTCCTTATGACCGCATGGTGACTGGCATGTGGCCGGAGAGCATTCTCAGCGCTCTGATCCCGGCCGGCGCTCCCGCTGGAGGACAGGAAGCCTGGCCCAGTTACGTTGGGGCGCTGCCCCTGTTCTTCGCCGTCATTGGCGTCTGGAAGGGCTGGAAGAATCCGTGGGTTCGCTATCTCTCGATCCTGTCGATCTTCGTCTTTGCGTGTACGCTCGGCGAATTTTCGCCACTGTTCGGTGTGCTCTACGCCGCGGTTCCGATGCTCTGGATGCTGCGATCCGCCAGCCGGTTCGTGCTGCTGCTGTCGTTCGCCATAGCCGCGCTTTCCGCATTCGGGCTCGACGCGCTTTTCGACGGCGCAGGCAACAAAGAAGCCTGGGAGCCCGCGCGCCCGTTTCTGAAATGGATCGCGATTTTCTGCGCTCTTGCCATTGCCATTCCGGGTGTCTTCACGCAGATCACTCTCGGGATCTGGCCCTGCTTGTCTTTTGTGCTGATCCTCGGCTCCTGCATGTGGTGCTACCGCCTGAGCGAGCGCCCGGCGCCGCCATCGCTCCGCGTGATGATGGCGATCTTCGTTCTCTTCGACCTCGGCGCGTTCAACTGGCTGGAGGCCAACAAAAGCACTTTGGCGAAGCAGGGCGATCTGTACGTCCAGGTGGTTACGCTGCGCGGCGCCGCGGCCTTCGTCCATTCCCAGCCGGGGCTCAATCGCGTTCGCGTGGACGTGAACCCCGAGCCCAATCTCGGCGACTTCTACGGCGTGCAGAGTTTCTGGGGCGGCGGTTCCACCGCGCTGACGGGCTATTCGCGGCTGAGCCTGCATCCCGAAGTACTCAACGTTCGATATGTGATTCGCCCCGCCTCGTCCCCGGCAACCGGAGAGATCTATCGCGATTCGCAGTGGAAAGTCTATGAGGAGAAGAACGCGTTCCCGCGCGCCTGGCTCGTACACCGTACTGTCAGCGAGCCGAACGATGACGCGGCGTTCGACCGGATCGACAAAGCCCCGCTCGATCTCCATGATTTCGCGATCGTCGAGCATCCGCTTGCGAAGAAGCTGGAGCCGGCATCGGGGGCCGAGTCGATTGGCTTTCGGAGTTACGAAGACAACAGCATGTCGCTCGATGTCCGGGCCGGTGGAACCGCGCTGCTGGTGTTGAGTGAGCTCTACTATCCCGGATGGCATGCTACGGTCAACGGCCAGGCGGCGGAGATTCAGAGGGTGGATGGCGGCCTCCGCGGTATCGTGGTTCCCGCCGGAGCGAGCCGGGTGGAACTGGAATTTATCCCGGTGATCGCCTGGGCTGGGATAGGATTGAGCTTTGTCACGCTGCTCGGCGCGCCTCTGCTGTTTGTGTTTATGCGGCGCGGACAGGCCGCGGTGGAAGGATGTGAGATAGAGTGACTGCCATGAGCGATCCGCGATTTCCGATTGGTCAGTTCGAGATGCCGGCCGCAGTTCCCGCAGCGGAACGTCCGGCGCTGATCCGGCGGATTGAGACGACGCCGGCGCGTCTGCGCGAGGCGGTTTCCGGGCTGAGCGATGCGCAACTCGATACGCCTTATCGTGAGGGTGGATGGACGATTCGCGACGTCGTACACCATGTTCCGGACAGCCACATGAACAGCTACATGCGATTCAAGCTGACGCTGACGGAGAACGAGCCGCTGATCAAGACCTACGACGAAGCGGCGTGGGCCAAGCTGAGCGACGCCCGGGATACGCCGGTTGAGGTCTCACTGCAATTGCTCGAAGCGCTGCACGCCCGTTGGGTGAGTTTGCTGCGCGGTATGACGGAAGCGGAGTGGGGCCGCATGCTGGTGCATCCGGAAAAGATGGATGTGAACAACGGCAGAATTCGCCTCGATCAGATGCTGGCGATGTACGCGTGGCATGGCGATCACCACGTCGCGCATGTGCATCAGGCGCTGAAATAAGAAACGCCCGCCCGTTGCGGGCCGGGCTGAGGAATCAGGAAAAAGAGCGTCTGAGCCACCCTGGAATGGATGGAGCGTCTCGTCGCCTGCATCCGCGCTGCTGAGAGCCGTGTTGAACACCTTGATCAGGGCGACGTTGCCGCTGGACCGTTCGCCCTGCAGAGTGAATTGAAAAACGCCATCGAGGTACCCGGTAATCGTTGGCGCCGGACCCCGGTTCCTGCGCGCATCTCTTATATCCGGTATCTGCGTCTCGGCAAATTTGGTCCCGGATCGCTCAAACCCGTTCGCTATCATCAAAGTTCCAACAATGAAACCCACTCAAAAACCCAACAATCCCTGTTTCTCTTCCGGCCCGTGCGCGAAGCATCCGGGCTGGAGTCTGGACGGACTGACGAAAGCCGCTGTCGGGCGTTCGCACCGCGCCAAGATTGGAAAGGCGAAGCTGGCGGAGGTCATTGACCGGAGCAAGAAGATTCTGGGGATGCCGGCGGATTACGTGCTCGGCATTGTGCCGGCGTCGGACACGGGCGCGGTGGAGATGGCGATGTGGTCGATGCTGGGGCAGCGGGGCGTGGACGTGCTGGCGTGGGAAAGCTTCAGCTCGGGCTGGGGCGCGGACTGCAAGAACCAGCTCAAGCTCTCCGATCTGCGGATTCTCAAGGCGGGTTACGGCGAACTGCCGGATCTGAAGCAGGCCGACTGGCAGCGCGATGTGGTGTTCGCGTGGAACGGTACGACCTCCGGCGTGAAGGTTCCGAACGGCGACTGGATTCCGGCGGACCGCGGCGGGCTCGCGATCTGCGATGCGACGTCGGCCGTGTTCGCGATGGATATTCCGTGGGACAAGCTTGATGTGGTGACGTGGTCGTGGCAGAAGGTGCTGGGCGGCGAGGGCGGACACGGCATGATCGCGCTGAGCCCGCGGGCGGTGCAGCGGCTTGAAAGCTATACGCCGGATCGTCCGCTGCCGAAGATTTTCCAGATGACGAAGGGCGGCAAGCTGATCGCCGGCATTTTCGTGGGCGAGACCATCAACACGCCTTCGCTGCTGTGTGTGGAGGATGCGCTCGATGGGCTGCAGTGGGCGGAGTCCGTCGGCGGGCTGCAGGGGCTGATGCAGCGCTCGAACGCGAACCTGAAGGCGATTGAGAATTGGGCGGCGAAGTCTTCGTGGGCGGATTTTCTGGCGAAGGATGCGGCGTCGCGTTCGAATACGTCGATCTGCCTGGTGATCAAGGATCCGGCTTACACGGGTCTGGCGAAGGAAGATCAGGAGAAGCACGCGAAGTCGCTCGTGTCGCTGCTCGATAAGGAAGGCGTGGCGTTCGACATCGGGGCGTATCGCGATGCGCCGGCGGGTCTGCGGATCTGGGGCGGCGCGACGGTCGATACGGCGGATATTGAAGCGCTGCTGCCGTGGCTCGATTGGGCTTACGAGGAAGTGAAGAAGTCGTTCTAATCCGGATTGAATTCGAAGGTTTCGCCTTCGGACTTCAGCACCACGCGTCCGCCGGTGAGCGTTTTCTGATCGTGCGGCAGCCGGATGAATACGGCGCCGTCGGTTGAATCTCCTGGCGCGAGCCGCACCTGCGCCAGCGTGATCGCCGCGGCGGCCGCCGCCGCTCTCAGCTTTGTGGAGCCGCCGAATGCCAGCGCGCTCTGGCGCCGCTCCTCGTAGCCGTTTTTGCCGCGCATATTCGGGATCGCATAGAGCGCGCGCTCGTATGACGTGATCAGCTTGATGGTGTCGTTCGCCGAGGCATGCGCGAGCATTACGTTCACCACATCATCCGCCGAGAGCGCCTGCGTGTTCTCCGGCCCCCGCGCGTACGCGAATTCCTCGGGCTTGACGGTCCAGTGAATATCCGAGCCGTTGGCGATCGACACCTGGATCAGCCCGTAGCCGGCCACCTGCACCGGCATCTGCGTGATGATCACGGTCAGTCCGCGCCGGCTCAGGGTCTGGTATTTTTCGCCGTTGCTTTCGTACTCAATGACCTGGGCAAAGGCCAGCGCGGCCAGCCCCAGGAGGGCCAGAACGACGGCTGCGCGTACCATGATTCGCCGGAATGTCATGGGGGAGACATTCAACAGATTAGCGCGAAGAGTTGTGCGTTATGCCATCAGTTTTTTATAGCTATCGAGGCAGCGCTGCGCGGTCTCAAACTCGGAGTAGCGGCTGCCTTCCTGCTCGATCAGGAAATACTCCGCGCCACCGGTTTCGATGGCGGCTTCGAGCAGAGGCTTCCACGGAACCTCGCCTTCGCCGAACAGGACCTTGTAGCCCTGAGCCTTGCTCCAGTCCTTGAGGTGCA
>CAZWTH010000345.1:0-38793 GCA_964636715.1 uncultured Solibacteraceae bacterium
ATCTTGAGCAGCGCCTGCTGGACGCCCTCGCCCGAAACATCGCGGGTGATTGACGGATTCTCGTCCTTGCGGCAGATCTTGTCGATTTCGTCGATATAGATGATGCCCTGCTGGCAGCGCTGGACGTCGCCGTCCGCCGCCTGGAGGAGCTTCAGAATGATGTTCTCGACGTCTTCACCGACGTAGCCGGCCTCGGTCAGCGTGGTGGCGTCCACGATGGCGAACGGCACGTCCAGAATCCGGGCCAGCGTCTGGGCCATCAGGGTCTTGCCGGTACCGGTGGGGCCGATGAGCAGAATATTGGATTTCGCCAGCTCGATGTCCGAATTCCGCATCCGGTTCATGTGGATGCGCTTCGAGTGGTTGTAGACCGCGACGGCCAGCTTTCGCTTCGGCGCTTCCTGGCCAATGACGTACTGATCGAGAAAGTCCTTGATTTCGAGGGGCCGCGGGATCTTGTTGGGAGAAGTAGTGGCGGGCTCTGGTTTATCGTCGTCGAGGATCGAATTGCACACCGCGATGCATTCATCGCAGATGTAGGCGCGCGGATATTCGCTCGGCGAGGAGATCAGTTTTCCAACGACGTCCTGGCTCTTGTGACAAAAGGAACAGCGTAGCGTGTCGTCAGATCCGGTGCGCTTCAATGAATTCTCCCTTTCCGGCTGCTCTAATTATCACCTGGCATCTCCCACTACGCAAACCATCGTTTTTGCTCGGGAAAAAACGAGTAACGTTACGGGGTTTTCCCCTATTTCTTCTCGTTCCGGCGGACGGCTCCCACCAAAGCGTCTTCCTTTTTCGCCTCTTCGGCGCGTCCCAGGGTTTTCAGGATCGCGGAATGGGCTTCGAGGGCCTCGGCGAATTCGGGGCTGGTCACGCCCAGCGTCAGTTCCCGAATCTTCGCCGCCAGCTTCAGGTCCGGTTCCGCGAGCTTCAATTTTCCCTGGTGCTCATAGACCAGCCCGAGGTTGTAGAGGGCGTCCGCCAACTCGGGATTGTCCACGCCACTGGCCGCTTCGCGGATATCGGCGCACTGCTTGAGAGGCTTTTCGGCTTCGTCAAACCGGTTCATATTCCGGTACGCCTGGCCCAGAAGACAATACGCCGCGGCCGCCTTCAGGCTTTGCCCGCCCAGAACCTTTTCAAAGATGCTCCGGCTGTGCTGGATATGAGGAAGGGCGGCATCGTACTTGCCATCGTCGATCAGAGCGGAAGCGATGTTGAAATCGATATTCGCGACGTCCAGACTTTCGGGGCCATAGGACCTTTCGAGCATGGTCAGAGCGTTTTCGAATGCCTTCGCGGCCTCCGCATTCTTCTTTTCGTCGCGGTAGACGAGGCCGAGAGTGTTCTGGGTGATTCCAATGCGCGGGTCGCCGGAGGGGAACTGGCTGGCGATCTTCACGGCGCGCTGCATCAATTCTTCCGCGCTCTTAAAATCCTTCCCGGCGTCGGCGCGCGTCGCCGCGATGATGAGCGTCTGCCATGCGGCAATCACCTCTTGCCCGCTGAGACGAGAATCGGCCGCGACGAGAGTCACACATGCGAGCAGCAGAACAGCCACCCGCCAGAAAGTTCGATGGAACACTCGAAATTCAGGATAGCGGACGGCTTTATTTCTTCTTATTAAGGGCACGGATGCTCGCCGCCATCCTTTCATTTTTTTTGGCGTCGTCCTCGCGCCCGAGCTGCCGCAGGAGAGAGGCGTGCGCTTCGAGGGTGTCCGCGAAGACCGGGCTCGATATGCCCAAAACCTGCTCGCGAACGTGCTCGGCGAGCTTGAAATACTTCTCGGAATCGTTCAGATTGCCAAGGCGCTGGAAGACGACAGCGAGGCTGAAGGCCACTTCGCCGAATTCGGGGGTGCTGACGCCGCCATCGTCCGCGCGCATGTCGGCGCACCGCCGGAGAGGGGTTTCCGCGCTGGCGTAGCGCTTCAGCTGCATGTAGGCGTCACCGAGCGCGCAGGTGGCGTCTTCCACCGCCGACGCGTTCGGCCCCAGGTTCTGCTCCAGAATCGGTAAGGCGCGGCGGACGGCGTCGAGGGCGCCATCGAATTTTCCTTCGTCCATGAGGATTCCGGTGAGGATGAATTGGGTTTCGCCGAACTCCATGCTCTTTTCGCCGGGACTGACGATGAAGATGGCGAGGGCGCGGCGAGCGTCGTCTTCGGCTTCGGAGAGTTTCTTTTCGGCGCGAAAGAGGGTGGCCCGATTCTGCACGGTGGAGGCAACGCGCTTATCGTCTTTGCCGAAGATTTCCGCGGTTTTGAGGGCTTTGGCGTAAGCGGCTTCGGCGGCCGGGAAATCCTTCAGAGCCGCCGCACGGGTCGCCTGGCTGAACTCATCCTTCCAATCGTCATCCACGCCTGCCCATGCGTGGAGAGCGCAGAGCAATGTCAGGAACAGCACCAGACGCATTCGTTTCCAGAATAGTACGGGGGTTGGGAGGGGGTAGGGTGGGTGAACTGCAGGATATTGACAGGGCGGCAGATAGAGTTAACAGATTGCTGTCACCGGGGAATCGCGATTGCGTCGAAGATAGTGGCGGGAGCGAGGGAGACGATGCGCCAGTCTTCCCCGGATTTGGTTTTGATTCGCCGGAGGGTGGCGGCTACCCGCACGCGGCGGCGCTCTACCGGTCCGGTGTCCATTTTCGAGGTCAGCGTCATGTACCAGTCGAGATCGAGGTGATGAACATCCGCCTTCGGATCGTCGGCTTCTTTGTCGCTTACGACGTCGATCGAGCAGAGGATCTCCGTCTGCTGGGTCAATGCCTGAATATGTTCGACGATCGAGTGATAGCCGGGCATGTCGCGGTCGAAACTTTCGGCCGCGCGGAATGCGTCGCCGTCACTCAGGGACGACGCGAGCTTCGACATTCTGGTGTAGGCATCCACGCCGGCCGCGGATGCCCCCAGGGTAAAAACGAGGCAAAGGGCCGCGCCGCTAAGTGCGGTAATTCGCATTGATGTGGATGTAGTCTTCGGTGAGGTCGCACGTCCAGAAAGTCGCGCTTCCCTTCCCTTTGCCTACGATCCGGAACACCACGGAAATATCGGTGTCGTCGAGACGCTGCTTCATCTCGAGTTCGTCGAAGGGGGCCGCGAGACCGTTGCGGCAAACCTTGACGTCCTGCAGGGTGATTTCGACCAGAGACGGATCGAAGTTCACGCCCGAGTTACCGGCCGCCGAGAGGATGCGTCCCCAATTCGGATCGGAACCCGCGATGGCGGTTTTGACGAGCGGCGAAATCGCGATGGAGCGGGCGATGGCGGCGGCGGAAGAATCGGTAATCGCGCCGTGCACTTCGACCGAGACAAGCTTGCGGGCGCCTTCGCCATCGCGCACGATCTGGCGCGCGAGCGACTGGAGCGTTTCGGTGAGCGCCTCTTCGAAGATGCTCATTTCCTTCGGATCGGGCCGGACGCCGGAGGCGCCGTTCGCCATCACTATCAGGGTGTCATTGGTGGAGGTATCGCCATCGACCGAAATGCGGTTGTAGCTGAGCTCCGTGGCGCGCACGAGCATGCGGCGCAGCAGGGTTTGCGGAACGAGCGCGTCCGTCATCACGAAACCGAGCGTGGTCGCCATCTTGGGATGGATCATGCCCGAGCCTTTGGTGATGCCTGCGATGCGCACCGAACCGCGGCGCAGGGTGACTTCACGGGATGCGCCTTTCGGCTGCAGATCCGTGGTCAGGATGGCGCGCGCGACATCCGGCAGGCCGGTGTCATTCAGGTTATCGACGAGGGTCTGGAGCTTATCGAGAATCAGATTCTCCTCCAGTTCGACGCCGATGACGCCTGTGGAAGCCGGCAGCACCTGCGTGGTCTGGAGCTTGAGGATCTTCGCAAGCTGTTTCGTGGTGTTGAGGGCAACGCGGTCACCGCTTTTGGTGGCGCAGTTGGCGTTCCCCGCGTTGACCAGAATGGCGCCGCAGACGCCCTTCGAAGCGCGCATGTTGGCGCGCGCGAGTTTGACCGGCGCAGCCTGTACTTTGTTCGTGGTAAACACGGCGGCGGCTGCCGCCGGAACACCGGATACGATCAGGGCAAGATCGTCTTTTTCCTGCTTGCGGATGCCAGCGTACGCAGTGGCGTACTTAAATCCCAGTGGTAAGTCGAAAGGTCTCATTTTCCCAGTTGTTCAGTATTCGTTAATCGATGGCCGTTGGCGAAAACTCCCGCCGTCATGCGTTTGCGGCCTTCGAGTTGCAACTCCAGTAATTCCAGGCAGACGCCGTCGCCTGCCACGGCGAAAACTCCACCATCCTGTATCAGGGCTCCCGGGGCCAGATTCCTTTTATCGGCCGCCAGGCGCGATCGCCAAAGGTGCAGGGACTGCCCACGGAACATTGTGTGCGCTCCGGGCCATGGTTGCAAGCCCCTGATTAAATTATGAATGGTTTTGGCGGGCAGTGTCCAGTCGATGCGTCCATCGTCCTTTTTCAGAATAGGGGCCCAGGTCGCACGCGTACCGTCCTGCGGTACCGGACTAATGGTTCCTTTAGACAGACCGTCCAGGGTTTCGACGAGGATTTTCGCGCCGGCTTCGGCCAGACGCGGGGAGATTTCGGGAGCGGTTTCGTCGGGGCCGATTTCGGTTTCCCACCGGAGCAGCATGTCGCCGGTATCGAGGCCCGCGTCAATGCGCATGGTGGTGACGCCGGTCTTTTCGTACCCCCGCGCCACGGACCATTGAATGGGCGCGGCGCCGCGCAGTTCCGGAAGCAGCGACGCATGGACGTTGATGATTCCGAGCGGGGCAATGTCGATGACGCTTTGCGGAATGATCTGGCCGTAACCGACGACGACCATCGCCTCGGGCGCGAGCGCCCGGAGATGTTCGACCGATTCGGCGTGGCGAATTCGTTCGGGCTGCCAGACGGTGAGGCCGTGAGCGAGCGCCGCCGCTTTGACGGGCGATGGCGTGAGCTCCTGACGGCGGCCTTTGGGCCGGTCCGGCTGCGTGACCACTTCGAGGACGTCATGGCCCGCCGCCACGAGCGCGTTCAGAGTGGGGACGGCGAAGTCCGGTGTGCCGAGAAAAACGAGTCGCAAGGCGCTATTCCCACTCGCCTGCCTGGATGAGCTTCTTGATCTTACGGCGGATCACTTCCCGTTTGAGGGGGCTCAGGTGCGCGAGAAAAAGAATGCCGTTGAGGTGATCGATTTCGTGTTGCATGGCGCGCGCCATGAGGTCTTCGCCGTCGGCTTCGATGACGTCGCCTTTTGTGTTGCGCGCGCGAACTTTCACGCGCTTGGAGCGGCGGACTTCTTCACGAAAACCGGGGATGCTCAGGCAGCCTTCTTCTCCGGTCTGCTTCCCTTCTTTGAAAATGATTTCGGGATTGATGAGGACGACCTTGTTCGGTTCGACGCCTTCTTCTCCGCCCGAGGTGTCAATGACCGTGAGGCGCTTGTGGATATCGATCTGGGGCGCGGCGAGACCGAGTCCGCGCGAGGCGTACATGGTTTCGAACATGTCTTCGACGAGCTGTTCGAGTTCGGGCGTGCCGAATTCCTCCTCGGCAACCAGCGCGGCTGGTTTTTCGAGGTTGGCGTTGTTCATGTATTTGACGACTTTGTGAGTCATTTCAGAATTGCCTCACCTGTTCCATATAGCCGTCGTAGTTGCGCTTCATTTCGAGGAGCGAATCGCCGCCAAATTTTTCGATCATGGCTCCGGCGAGCACGATGGCGACCATTGCTTCGCCGATGACGCCCGCGGCGGGGACGACGCAAACGTCGGAACGTTCGTAGGCCGCTTTGGCCGGTTCGCGGGTCGGCAGATCGACGGATTCGAGCGGGCGGCGCAGGGTGGAGATGGGTTTGAGAAAACCGCGGACGCGGACTTCCTGACCGTTCGTCATGCCGCCTTCGAGGCCGCCGGCGCGGTTATCGCCGCGGAAAAAGCGGCGGTCGCCTTTATCGTAATGGATGGTGTCCTGCACTTTCGAACCGAAACTGGTGGCTCCTTCTTCCGCCCAGCCGACTTCCACGCCCTTGACGGCCTGCATGGAAACGATGGCCTGGGCGAGTTTGCCATCGAGCCGGGAATCCCAGGTGATGTGGGAGCCAAGGCCGATGGGTACGCCCCGCGCCGCTACTTCAAAGATGCCGCCGATGGTGTCGCCGGTTCGATAAGCTTCGTCGACGAGCGCCTTCATACGGGCTTCGGCTTCGGGATCGACGCAGCCGAGGAGGACCTCTTTCTTCTGGCTGAGGGCGGCGATTTCGTCCCAGACGACCGGGCGTTCGAGACGCTCGGAGCCGACGGCGATCACGTGGCTGAGGACTTCGATGCCGAAAGCGCCGAGGAGTTGTTTGGCCAGAGCGCCGACGGCGACGCGGGCCGTAGTTTCTCTTGCGCTTGCACGTTCAAGGATATAGCGGGAATCCTCGAAGTTGTACTTGATGGCGCCGGCGAGGTCCGCGTGGCCGGGCCGGGGACGCTCGACGGGTTTATGGAGGGACGGATCGCCGGCTTCGACCGGGAGGATATCGGTCCAGTTTTTCCAATCGGCATTGGCGATGATGAGGGCGATGGGCGCGCCGATGGTTTTACCGTGACGGACGCCGGAGACGATATGGGCGGTGTCGGTCTCGATTTTCATGCGGCCGCCGCGGCCGAAACCCTGTTGTCTGCGCCAAAGCTCGTGCTGGATTGCGTCGAGTGCGATGGGGATGCCTGCGGGGAGACCGGTGAGGGTCGCCACCAGGCATTCGCCGTGGGACTCGCCCGCCGTTTCGAACCTGAACATGTGACTGAATCTTCTATCTTGACAGAAATGGGGAGTTTGCGCCACTTTGGGGCGGATGGCTGGGTTCTGGAGCGGGCGGGGTGCGTGGGAAAAAGGGCAAATTTACAAAACGAACCCAATTTGGGGTGGGTGGGGTGTGAGGGCGATTCGAAAAAACGAACCCAATTTGGTGGGGGAGCATGCTGGGTTAGTCATAGCATGGCGCGGAAACTGGCGCAGGGGAAGAAGGGGCGAAGATGGGGGTTAACGGGTTTGGAATCAAGGTGGAAATATTTTGAAAACTGCCGTCACTCGTGGGCACCGCGCGCGTGAGATAGGTAAAATCTCAACAAAAGCTCCCGCCTCCGGCGATGTACACTGTTGAAGCGCATCGCGAGCGGCAATCTGACGGGCTTCCTTTGCATGGCGAGTTGTGACCATGCGACTTCTTCCGATCTGCGCCTGCCAACTCTCGAACGGGTGACGATCTACGTGCCATTCAGCAATTAAGCAGGAGCGAACTTACTGAAGAGCCGGGTCCTCCGATGTCCGAGTGGCCGACTATCCGTTTCAGAGCATTAGAGTGCGCTTCAAGGCCAGCGTATTTGTGCCCGATTGCTTGATGGACGGGCTGTCCTCAATGGCAACCGAGCCTTCGGAGACATGTCCACGGTTCCCCGACATGAACCTCGATATGCGACGATACGGTCGAACGGACAGAGCACGGAACGGACGGGATTCTGCGGATGCCTCAGAAGCTGCTTGAGTTGTTGTTACTACTATTCAAAATGCGGGTGTTCGTGGCATTATTTGCACTAGCGTCCGTAAAGCGCTTGGCCATGAACTTATAAACTGCCTTCTTCGGGTCTCGGTCGCCAAGGATGACGGCCCCTATCGCCCGGGCGTTATCGGTTGAACTGGCCAAAATCGTCTCCAACTGGGATTTGACGGAAGGGATGTTGGCATTCGCCGCCACAAACGAAAGGATTCCAGTTTCATCTGGGGTCAGATCGATTAACTGTCCCCTCGGTGTTTCTGCCCTAGTACCCATAATCCGGCTCTAGTATAGCGCGTCTAACGCTCTCCAGGCAGCCCGTCTCCCCTAAGAAACCGCACGCCTGTTAACGAGGGAATTGCCGACTGACGTACCCGACCATCCGCACTCCAATCCCGGGAACTCTTCATTGAGACCGATAGCACGACGGCGCGACGGTCGCTGGGTAACTCGACTTCCGTAGCACTTGCGCCCTCCTCCTTCCATAGTGCTATCACGCGATCCCGATTCGGTCCGCCCGATGGTCGACTCAGCCGGGCCATACCCAGACTCGTGACCGTGAGCACGGAACTCCCCGGATCCTCCGCCAACGTTGTGGCGTGGCGAGAAGCCCACCTTGACACCAATTGCGGTCCGTCCATTAAAAGAGACACAACGAGATTTGGGGCAATTGCTCGGACGACATCGCCCGCTGGATCTGGCCTGGCCAGATCCTCGCAGATCAATGCGCAGATATTTAGCCAAGGCGCTAAGCGAATGAAGGAGAGCTTTCTCGCGGATATGTCAATGTGCTCCCACCACGCCCTGGAATGGTACAGGCAATTGCCCAGAGAGTACTGCATGATCTGACTGCGATCCAGTTTCCATCGATGGTGTTTCTCTTGTTCTACTGGTTGCAGGCCCGGGGAATAAAACTGGACACCGTTTTTTCCCCGCTGGCGCCCGGAGATTCCGCCAGTTCCAGTTCCCGTTACCAGCACGCACTCATATCCGGCGAGCAGTTGCCGAACACTTTTCGCCTCTCGGGCGTTGAGGGCGGACTCTGGCAAAATAACCATGCTGATGCGGCCGCAGTCCGCCTTTGCCTCGTCGAGGAGTTTCCGTAGCCCTGATAAAAATGACCTTCCGGCAGGACGTCCTTCGTAGGTGAAGAAGCCGAAATCGTCAGACATTGTTCCCATCTCCGTCGGCAGACGATCATTCGGGCGAAACTGTGAGGGCTGCACGTTGAATGGCCACGGCAGCACAAGTACGTTAAACGTTAAATCCTCATTCCTTTGTCGACTATCGAGAAAGATCGCATCGATCTCTGCGCCTTCAATAAGGCACATACAAAGACAATGACCGAATCGTCAGACCACGCTGCGGAACGCGGGCCTTTGGCAACACCCGGAGACGAGAAGGATCAATTTCTCTGCAGGCACTCCGCCAACTGTGTTTCCGTAACTCAATCAGCGCTTTCGATTCAAACAGAACAGGCGCCGCGTCCTGGCCATCAGGTCGCGCTGCCAGGGGTTTGCACGTTTGGTCGGAGTATGCCATCAATTCGACGATCGATTGCGCAATGGGCGACGCTGGATCGCGAAGTTCTGAAAGCGGGCGGTCAAATGCCTCTCCGATCCTCGACCAGCATTGCAGTACCGCACTCGGTAACGTTGGTACGTCATCAGCAGTCGCCCTTTGCCATTGCCTGGCCACCGCCTCACAGTCCGTACTCCAATTCGGACTCGGGGGCCAGTTCGAAAGTACATGGACATACGCCGCAGCCTGCCGTAGTGAATATGAACATAATGCAAATACATCGGGCGGCCAAAGAGGGATGACCGGAGACACTTCTATGCCTAATCGAGGCACTATACTACGCCATAAATCGCGTAGGGAGTACTCGGTGGATGAGAGGGAAGGATTTCCCATATATTCAGGAGGTCAGTTTACCAGTGTGTTGCACACCCTCGCCTCCACATTCGGACCTTCTTGATGCAGACGCCGAGTGATCGGTCGTGTTCAGCGAGCGTTCTCAGGAAGGCACACTTTAGCAGGTCAGAAATATCGCCCGCATACTGATCGCTCATCGGTCCTATCGTAGGACGCCGCGTGAAAGGATAACACGTGCGATGGCGATTGGCTATTACCGCGACGATCCAATGATTGAGTCTGGCTCTACGATCGTGAAATCGACAAATTGCTTCGCCGGCTCAGACTTCGTGGATTGAGTTTCATCGGAAGCGAGCAGCTCGACAGCGTAGTCTCCCGGTGGAAGCGTGTCCGGAAGTTTGATTTCGCCCTTGCCGTGAATGGCTCCGGGAGTGTTGCCATCGGGGATTGGAAGTTGAATTGGCTTGCCCGCGAAAATCTGATCCGGGCCTCGGAAGAGATGAACCTCGACGTCCACGGACGGTTTGCCGGTTTGCCGGTCGGGTGAGGCTCCAAAGACGGTGTAGTCATACGACACGACCGCACCGGGAGCGAATACTCGCGTCACCGAACTGCCGGCGCCCATGACTCCGGCGCGCGTCAGCGCCTCGTCGCGCTTCGGATCGGAATCGGAAAGCTGGACGGTGGAGAGGGTAACGCGGGAGCGGTTGAAGTCGGGGATTTGCACGAAGGTTGTGGCTGAGCCTGCCTGTTCGGCGTTCGCATCCAGCGCCGCAACCCGCAACTGATAAGGACCGGGGTTTTCGAGTTCGATGTCGAGTCCGTAAACGAGCCCCGAGGCGATTGTTTGATTCATCTCCTCTGACGTCATTGCGGCCGTGAAGGTCTTGTCGCTGGTGGTGACCAGTTTCTCTTCGCCGTTTGCGTTCACACCGTATGCAGTCGCTACCAGTTCCAGATCCAGTTGCTTCTTGCCGTCCGGAGACGGTTTGAACTTCAGGCCGCGCGCGTCGATCGCCAGCATGGCGCGAAGCAGGATGGGACGGTGGCCGGTCTTCGCGTCATTGCCGAGAGCGGAATAGAAGGCGCTGAGACGGACCGGAAATCCATTGGCATGAAACGGCGAAAGCATCGCCTTCTGCAAGGCGGTTTTCGCTGATTCGGGGCCAGCGGCTTCGGAAGTGGTGATGGAATCGGGCTTCCCGAAAAAACCGTTGCGTGACCGAACGTGCAGGCCGGCGCGCCGTAATTTGATCTCGATTTTGTGGAACTGCGGCAGGCCGCGGACGGTATCGAAGTCTCCCCGGCGCGGCTGATATCCGAGCAGATAATAGTCGCTCATGTCATCGAGAGCATTGACCAGACCCTTGCTGAGATCGTTGTCATCGTGAAAGAAAACGCCACCCGTTCCCTGCGCCAGTTGATCGAGACCCGGCTGGGACGCGCGAAAGATTGCTTCATATTTGTGCGCCTCTGCCAGGTCGCAAACGCGTATACAGAAACTGGGAACGCCGCGCGGATCCAGCGTATAGATAACGACCGACGCGCGGTTGGCGAGCTGGACGATTCCGCCCGCCGCCGCGGGAAAGCCATTCGAGAACAGGACGATCGCTTTTCGGCCCGGCATCTCACGCAGCCCCTGAATCGCATAGGCGACAGAACTCAACGAATCCACAACCACGGCGGGCGTTCGGATGGCGTCGATACGCTGGGCGCTCGCTGACTTCACGCCTGCGGTCGGGTCGCCTGCTATAGAAGACGCAGGGTCATACGAGCCAGGGGCAGGCGCATACCAGTTCGAGCCCAACCGTCCCGCCCCGGTCCAATGAATGCGGTCGATCGCGGCGTGGAGTTGATTTTTGTCCGTGGTGAACTGTTCCATCGCGCCCATGCCCCCGGAAGTCTTCATGATCGAGACGAGATCGCCGGGCTGCATCAGCTTGTCAACGAACTCCTTCATGGTGGCGCGAACCCCAGGAATCTCAGCCGCGGAAAGGCCGAGATCGTCGGCCACCAGGATGATGGTGCGACGGACCTGGTCTTCGCGGAGTGGCTCGAAGGGGGCTGTGGGAGCGCCGGATACCGGCGATGTTGTATTCGCGGCCGCGGACGCGCCTTTCACGTAAGAAAAGTGAGTGATTGGCTGTTGCACACCGTCTTCGAAGATCTCGAAATCTTCGGGCTTTAAACCTTCGATGTGCCGGCCGTTTGAATCCGTGACAACGGCGTCTGTCTGGACGAGGTTGACGGTGACGCGGATGACGGAGTCCTGCGCCAGGGCTTGCGGAATAGCTATCAGACAACAGAGCGCTGCTGTGATCGGGATCCGCATTGTCAGTTTCTTATGCTATTCCGGGCATGCTGGATAACGGACGCGACTGGCGGCTTTGGGGTTACGTTCATGACTCGCTTTGCAGCGAGTTCAGCCGGCTGGAAAGCCGGCTGGCAGGCCGGAAGGCCTGCCCCACAACATCTATAGCCAATATATTCGCTGTTGATGTTAGTATTTAATATTACAGGCTATTATATTAGCTATGTTGTTGCGAACGCCTGATGAGGTGCGGGGTGAACTCGCAGGCCGGTTCAAAGCCCGGCGGCTGAGCGGGGCACTGACGCAGCGCGATCTGTCCATGAGGGCCGGGATGAGCCTCGGGTCATTGAAGCGATTTGAAGCGACGGGGCTGATTGCTCTGGATTCTCTGCTTCGGCTTGCGCTTGCGCTCGGGTGTCTGGAAGATTTCGATCAGATTTGCGCAGGATCGCCGGACCTTGAGGGACGAACGCTCGACGAACTGCTTCAGGAACCGCGCAAACGCCAGCGGGGCAGGACGAAATGAAGCACGCTCGCGTTACGCTTCTGAACGTCTGGCATGAGGGATCAAAGCGCCGTAAGGTGGGCCGCCTTGCAATCCGCGAGCGGCGGATTCTGTTTGAGTACGCCCCTGAATTCGTTCTTTCCGGGATGGAACTCTCGCCGTTCGAGCTTCCTCTCAAGAGCGGGGTGACGGAAGCACGGCGTGAACCCTTCGATGGACTCTTTGGCATGTTCGCCGACAGTCTGCCGGACGGCTGGGGCCGATTGCTGCTGGATCGCGTTGTGGAACGGCACGGTATCCGCCGCGGACAACTGAGTTCGCTGGACCGTCTGGCCTTTGTCGGCGGAAATGGGATGGGCGCGCTGTCTTATGAGCCGGATTACAGCGGCGAGTTGCGGCACGAGGGGCAGGAAAGAGAAATCTCGCTCGACCGTATCGCCGAGGAATCACGCATCGTGCTGGCTGGCGATGCCGATGAAGTCTTCGAAGACCTGCTGCGCCTGAATGGCTCTTCGGGAGGCGCCCGTCCGAAAATTGTGGCGCAGGTGAGCGCGAACCGTAAATCGATCGTTCACGGTGAAGGATCGCTGGAGCCGGGATACGAGCACTGGATGATCAAGTTCTCGTCATCGCAGGATGACCGCGCCGCGGGCGCTATTGAGTACGCTTACAGTCTGATGGCGGCAGCGGCGGGCGTGGACGGGCCTCCGACGCATCTCTTCCGGACCCGGCGCGGCGCGTATTTCGGCGCGCGGCGGTTTGACCGCGAAGGCGACCGCCGTATCCATATGCATAGTCTGGCGGGGCTGATTCACGCCGACTACCGGTATCCGAGTCTCGACTACGATACTTATCTGAAAACCGTGACAGTCCTGACGCGGAACATGGCCGAAGTTCAGAAGGCCTATGCGCTCGCGTGCTTCAATGTGCTGGCGCATAACCGCGACGACCACGCGCGAAACTTTTCGTTTTTGCTCGGAGAGGACCGGCGCTGGGCGCTGGCTCCAGCTTACGACCTCACGTTCAGCGACGGACCGAATGGCGAGCAGAGTATGTTGCTGCTGGGCGAAGGCCGCGAACCGGGAATTGAGGGACTCGCCGAACTGGGTAAGAGACACGGCATCCGGAAGTCGAAACAGATATTGGAACGCGTCCAATCTGCGATTGGAGACTGGATGAAGTTTGCCATGGAAGCTGAACTGACGAAAAAGGTGGCTGGACAGATCGCGAAAGCGATCGGCGTCTGATTCCCGGTGGCATTTATCGCCGCGCAGTGTTATTGCGCATCAGCGCATTCCTGCGAAGGACAACCTGAGATTCCCCTACCTTCTCCCGGCTGATCAGCGTATGCTCCGCGATATCGATCGAGACAACCTTTGCGACGATACCGCCGAACACGACGTTCGGTATCTCCGTGTAACCGGTCATCTTGTCATCCTTCCGCAGCGTGGTTCCCTGCACGGTCTTCGTGCTTCCATCTTTGAGAACCACTGTGACCTCCCAGGAGTAGACGTCGGTGGCAGGCAAGTCAGTCCGGATGTTCAGGGAATAAGCTTCGGCTCCAGGCACATACCAGGAGCAATCGTCCGCAAGAGCTCCAGGAACGCCCTCCAGCGCGCCGTTGACGCACAGCGGCCACGGGCCGAACGTGCTGACGTAGGCATTCGTCTCAGCGTGCCCGAGGCCTGCGGCGGCAATCAGCGTGAGTAGCGTGTGCCTGATCTTTCGAAGCGTCATTTATCGTTTGCCTTTCACTTTGAGCCTTGCGTAGCCGCAAGCCGGGGATTCATCCGCGAAGTGAGACCGCCCCTGCACTCCGTGCTCTTCCGTTCAGAGCGGCTCTCCGCCGGTGAAAAAGTTAGCATTTCTTTCGCCAATTGGCGTGAAGCGCGAACTGAGAGTCCGACGCTATGCAGCGCGCCGTTACCTCGCTACGCGCGTGACTTGCGCTGCGCGCCTGGCCTCCAGGACGCATGAACATGGTAGGTAAACGAATACTACTTATGAGAACGGCGGTTGGATAACAAACGATTGTGGAGCAGAAACGCGGCGGGAGTGAGGGTGTGCTTTGCCAGCGGCAGCGTGGGACTAAGCGCCTGGGCTACTTCGAGGCTTTTGTTCGCACGCGGGGGAAGGCGAGCGTCGCGCCGAGTCCGATGATTCCCAATAACGCCGTGGAGGGTTCGGGAACAGCCGGGGGCGCCGCCGCTGCGCTAATGTTGACGACCAGCGAATCGGCGTTTGAATCCGATCCCCAGTTGTAGGTGTACGTGCCTGGGGTTAGACCGAGTCCGGCAAGCGTCGCGCCGGAAAATACGGCCTGACTGGTGAGATTGGCGCCCGACGTATAACCGGCCGGGACGGCTATTGCTCCCTGAAGGCCGACAATCAGGAGCCCATCGCCTGAACTCGAAGTCGCTACCGTCTGACCCCCGGATCCCCAATTGTCCGGTCCGGAAATACCGAAATAGACACTCAGATCTTCCACTTCCCCCGAGAGTAAGGCGCCGGCATCCGGTTCTATGGAGGCGAAATTGGCTCCGTCCTCGACGAAGCTCAGACTTGTCAGGTCTATCGACCCGTTTGCAGTTGCGACGACGTTGTCGCCTTCACTGTAGATGCTGACGGTCATCGCCGCACGCGCGGACTGGGCTGCGGCGAAGGAAATAAGCAGGCCTGCCAGGAGCGACAACAGATGTATACGGCGCATATCCCCCTTACGTACTTTGAGACTGTGAGTCTATCGTAGTGCGACCCGGATGTCAGTACCAGGCGTACCGGCGAATAACTGGCAGAAAAAAAGGAAGAATCTGGGGCGGCTGACGGGGTTCGAACCCGATAAACAACGTAGCACGGGGTGATGTTATGTGTTAACCCATTTGTTTTATTGACGGCTGATTGGCGAAATGATGCCCTGTGACAGCGCGATTTGGTGGGATGTTAGCGCAATGTAGGCGCGAGGGCATCGTCACCCCTCAACCGGCCAGGAGTGGACGCGCATCAACGCCCCCTATTTCGTATTTGCGTACGCCGCGCTGGTCTTCGATGACGCCCTTTCGATCTCGTTCCCTGAGCGCAACGTCGAAGGCGAGGAGCGCTGGCTGACAATAGGAAGCGTCGGCGCCAACCGGGTTGTTGCAGTTGCGCACACTCTTACGGAGCGCAGCGAAGGCGACGAAATTCGCATCATCTCAGCCAGAAAAGCGACGCCATCTGAAAGGAAAGATTATGAAGAAATTGACCGCTAAACAGAAGGCGGCTATCAAGGCGGTTGATGCGATTCGAGACGATCAGATCGATACAAGCGACATCCCGGAACGGATGGATTTTACCGGCGGAGTCCGCAGGCGATTCGTGAAGGCTGGCACCACAACGGCCATTAGTCTGCGGATCAATCAGGCTGATCTCAGCCGAGCTCGTGCTATCGCCGATAAAAAGGGCTTGTCATACCAGAGCTACCTGAAGTCGCTGATTCATGAAGGACTGGAACAGGCCGCTGCAAAATAGAACTGGGCGGACCCAAGGTGCGAAAAAGATCGCAAGTAGCCGGAAAGAAAAAGGAAGAATCTGGGGCGGCTGACGGGGTTCGAACCCGTGACTTCCAGAATCACAATCTGGCGCTACTACCAGCTGAGCTACAGCCGCCGAAGCTGAAGCCATTGTAACATCGGCGTGCAAAAATCAGCGGCGTCCGTGACCGCCGTTGCCGCCCGCAGGGCCGCCGCCGTGGCCTCCGCGCGGCGCGGAACCTCCGCCGCCGAAACCGCCGCCACCCCCGCCATTCCGCATGGGAGCCCGCGGGGCTTCCTGTCGCGGCGCCGAATACTGCGGCTGCGATTGCTGTGGACGCTCATAGTTGCGCTGCTGGTTCGGTTCCGGACGCTGCCGCAGAATCTGTGGTGAGACTTCGATTCTTCGCGGAGCGTTTTGCGCCGGAGCGGGCCCGGCTTGCGGCCGGCCTCCCGCGCCACCGAAACGGTCCTGCGGCTCCGGCTGACGTCCCGGCGAAGGCGTGTTCGCGCCGCCGGGCCGCGACTGGAATCGCGACCAGTTTGGATTCTGCGCGACCGGCGCGCGTCCCATCGGAGCCTGCCGCTGTCCGGTCACCGCTGTCCGGACGTTGTTCTGCTGTTGCGAGAATGGCGTGCGGCGAGCGCCGGGAGCGGGTGAATTTCCGTAGAATCGCTGGCTCGTCACATTCGCGCCGCCGACCGAAGCCACGCGGTTGCTGAAACGGAGATTCTGCGCGGTCGGCGTCATCGGCACCGTGCCATGCACGAACGAAGCCCGCGCCAGCGTCCCGCGATCGACGACGGCGGAATTGCGGAAATTCCCGCGCTGGAAATCCACCGCCGAGACGCCGCGCGCATAGCCGGCGTTGCGGAAGGACGTGACCGTCACATTGCGCGACACAATGACGCCGCCGTGATAGCCGCGTCCATACCAGGGGCGGAAAACCTCACGCGGCCCGAGCGGTACCCAGCCGATATTGCCGAATCCAACCGAGACTCCCCCGCCCCAGCCGAAGAACCCCACCATCGCGGGCCGCCACCATATGCGACCGACGCGCGGCCCGGGATACCAGCTCCAGCCGAAGCCCACGCGGTTATACCAGTAGCCGTAATGGAACGGCGCCCAGCCCCAGGGCGAATAATCGACCCAGGTCCAGCCATAGTAGTCTTCCCAAACCCAGCGGCCATCCTGATACGGAGCCCAACCGGCGGCGACCTGCGGCGCCCACACCCAGCCGTAAGAGGGATCGTAATCCCAGCGGCCGTACGAATCGAGATCCTCCACGCCGTGGACGTCTTCCGTGACATAGCGCTGCGACTGCGCCTTCAGAAGATAGTTATCGCGGCTGTCGCTCCAGCTATCGAAGTCATCGCGCCCGGGCGCGGCGACTACCTGAAATTCCGGGTCGTCCACGTTACCGCGCACGTCCATCGTGTTGCCCGCCGCCACCTGTTCCGTACCTTTCTGGTTTGAAACATCGGCCTGGCCGCGGCGCACGGTGATGTGCGAAGTGCCGTCCTCATTTACTGCGACCCGCACCATCGAATCGGCGCCCGGATGCACGCCGACGAGTGGCGTATCGATTTCCGCCTGCGCCTGTGAATCGCGCAGCACGCGCCAGGCGACGAAACCGTGCGAAATCTGAATCTGATAATGGCCGTTTTCGAGATCCGCGACGCGCAGCTCGGTATCGGACCCGATGCGGACGTAATGGGCTTCGTCGATCTGGAGCTCGGCGCGTCCGCCGGCGGCTACGGAAATCTGATCGCCGGTCATGATGGGCGCGTTGACGGCGGCGGCCACCCATTCGTTGGAATCGCCACGGCGCACCGACGCATCTCCATTGACGATGGCGAGGCGCGCGACGGCGCGACCCGGCTCGTCGGCGGGGCCATTGTCGGCGGCATCGGGAGCCGGAGCCTGGCCGAACAGCGCTGCGGCGCCAAGAATTCCGATCGCGAGCCAATGGAGTCTCATGGGATTACCCTTCGCCCCGCGAAGGGCATGTGGGGAACCAAACACGATGTCTTTCGTTTTCCGTCACTTCCCGCTATTATGACGGAGTCGGCCATGGTTGAAAACCACCACATCGCCTGCTTTGGCGCATTCCTGATGGCGATTGCAATGTTCACGCCCGTGGCCGCTGCGGCAACACCCGAACCCGTGCGCTATACCGTCTCGTTCCCTTCCCCTTCCACTCACTATGCGGCTGTCGAGGCCGAATTCCCGACCGGCGGCCAGCCATCGATCGAAGTGTTTATGCCGGTCTGGACTCCAGGATCTTATCTGGTACGCGAATTTTCGCGCAATGTGGAGGAGGTGAAGGGACCGGGGGCGGCCGTCAAGACGAGCAAGAATCGCTGGCGGATCGATACGGGCGGGGCCGCAACCGTGCGGGTGAGCTATCGGGTTTATTGCCGGGAGATGTCGGTCCGGACCAACTGGGTGGATTCTTCGTTCGCGCTGCTGAACGGCGCGCCGACTTTTCTGACGCTGGCGGGCGGGCTCGATCGTCCGCACGAGGTCACAATTCAGCTTCCGGCTGAATGGAAGACGACGATGTCCGGGATGGATGAGCCTTCGCCGCATCATTACATTGCGCCGGACTATGACGCTCTGGTCGATTCGCCGATCGTTGCGGGAAATCCGGAGGTTCGGCAATTCGAAGTGGAGGGAGTGCCGCATTTTCTGGTGACCGTAGGTGGCGAGAGCGTGTTCGACGGCGAACACGCGGCGGCGGATCTCGAAAAGATTGTGCGACGGTATCGGGAAATGTGGGGCGGGCTGCCCTATAAGAATCGCTATGTTTTTCTCAATCTGTTGACGGAAGCCGGCGGCGGCCTGGAGCACCGGAATTCCTTCACGGTGATGTCGAGCCGCTGGGCTACGCGGACCCGTAAAGCGTATGTGGGCTGGCTCGACCTTGTGTCGCATGAATATTTTCATGCGTGGAATGTGAAGCGGCTGCGGCCGGTGGAACTGGGGCCGTTCAACTACGAGGCGGAAAATCCGACGAAGAGTCTCTGGGTGGTGGAAGGCTTCACCGAATACTATGGCGCGTTGACGGTGCATCGCGCGGCGCTCACTACGCGCGCGGAATATCTGGGAACGGGCAGCGAAACGGCGGGATCGCTTTCTTCGCTGATCAACTCGCTGCAGAACACGCCGGGGCGGCTGGCGCAATCGGCGGAAAGCGCGTCGTTCGATGCGTGGATCAAGTATTACCGGCCGGATGAGAACTCGAATAATGTCGCCGTCAGTTACTACACGAAGGGCGCGATTGTGGCGTGGCTGCTGGATGCCAGGATTCGCCGCGCCACGGACGATCGCAAGTCGCTGGACGATCTGATGCGTCTTGCATTCCAGCGCTATTCGGGCGAGCACGGGTTCACTCCGGAGCAGTTCAAGGCGCTGGCGGGAGAGGTGGCGGGCGCGCCGCTGGAGGCGTTTTTTCGGGAGACGGTGGAAACTCCCGGCGAACTGAACTACGATGACGCGCTCGACTGGTTCGGGCTGCGATTCCGGCACGCGGAGGCTACGAAGAAGGCTTGGATCGGAATGGAGACGCGTGTGGACAACGGCAGACTTTTGATCTCGCGCGTGCCGCGTGGAACGCCAGCGGAGCAAGCGGGACTGAACGTGGACGATGAAATTCTGGCTCTGGACGATTTCCGTGTGCGGGCCGATCAACTGGCGGCGCGGCTCGACAATTACAAGCCGGGCGATCGGGTTTCCGTTTTAGTGGCGCGGCGTGAGAAGCTCACGCATCTGGAACTGACGTTCGGAATGGCGCCTTCCACGTGGCAACTGGAATTGCGTCCGGATGCGACGTCCGCGCAGAAGCACCATCTGGATCACTGGCTCAGCGCTTCGTTGTAGATTCCACGCGGTTGGCGGGACGGGGCTTCTCACTGGCTTTCAACCGAGCAGGAGCGCGCGGTGTTCGATTTGAAGTACCGTCGCGACACCTCCAATCGGAGTTTGCTGATCTGCGAAAAGCGCTATTGAGGGCAACACATGAGGGCGCGAGCGGCCCGGCTATACAGCCGGCTCGAATGAGTGGGACAGTGAGCATTCAATATGCATTTTCATCGCTCGTTCGCGGACCCGAATCCCACCTGGTCAGAACCATCGTGGCGGTAATTGAGCATGAATCCACCAGCGGCAATCTCTGGATCACCCCGGCCGCATTCGAATTTCTGGTGCACTGAGTGAACAGGCTCCCGAGAGACGCAGTGAAGAACATCGCCAGCAAACAAAGCGAATATCTCTCGTCATCTACTACCAATCCAAAGTCAATGGCCGAGCGGGATATCGAGGGCTGGTTCCAGGTGTCCACAGGCCGATAGATAGCCCTACGAGCTTGCCCGGCCGCAAAAGCCGTCTACAGGTGAAAAGATTGTGGCGCCGGATGTTGGAGGTCGAAGTGGCAGGCGAAGCTGAGTCGCGCGGCCCCTTAGTTAATAGTTAGGTGTCGACAGATGCCCAGAGCTCCCAAGCCTCATTGGGTGAACAGTTAGTCTAGGGGAAGAGACTATTGAGGCGAAGACCGCCCCCTGTGATCCAGGTAACAAAACAATACGTTAAAAATAGATAGACAAAAGTCCAGAAAAGCGTCCGAGCAGGATGAGCAAAAAGGTTGCGTATGAACTCAATCGCTTCGCGGACGAGATTAACGGCGGCATAGATAAGACCGCACGTAACGACGGCTAAGTAGAGGTAAAAAAACCAACCGCGTGCTGTGAACGCATACCATGTCGCATAGAGAAACACGCAGACCCAGAGGCCAACCCACGCACCGAAACCGGAACTTGTATCGCGTTGATATTTAATACATCCGCAACTCGGGCACATTGTCTGAAATTGACCGTCAATGTAGTGGGTGTGGTTGCAGTAGCGGCACATGGAGGTCTTAATATACGCACCGCATAACACATCTGTCAAGTATGCAGGGACCTATCTGCACAATGACCGGGATAGTTGGATTGTCATTGGGTATCCGCCGTTCGGATACCTGTTTCACTCCTGCGGATTGTCAATGAACAGACGGCGCCGGTGGGCAGTTCCCTACTTGATCTGCATGTCCCGATGGTTGTTCCGATTCGATGCGCCGCTTATCATATCTCCCCCTGTATAGCCGACCTTCCGCCCGCAGCATGTGACCCGCGATATCTCTGTTCCATGCCTGCTCAGCGCTTCCCTGTAGCGAACACGAAATCGCGCTGGATCGCGAAGTTCGCGATGAAGAGCACGGATTCCACCGCGATTTTGGCCGGCATGACGTGAACCCCGAGCTGGCCCGACAGAAACGTAATCAGCGAGTAAGAAAGGGCGACATTCGCCGCCGCTAGCAGCAGATAGCGGGGAAGCGCGATCCGATGTTGTTCGCGCGAGAGAAAAACCGCTTTACGTACCGCCGCGTAATTGAAGCCGAGCGCAATCAGCCGCGCGCCGAACAGGGACGCCGCGATGTTACCCGATGGGTGGAAGAAGATGTAGAACAGGATGTTATCGAGCGCCGCGGTCAGCATCGAAATCATGCCGAAGCGCAGCAGCACGAAATAAATTCGCATCGAATCGCGCAGGGGCTCGAAATGCGAGGTGGGATTTCCGGCCTCGTAGATGGTCCGGATCGGCTGTTCGATGACGTGAAAGCCGAGGTGCTTGGCGGCGATCAGCATTTCGAGCTCGAATTCGTAACCGGCCGCCGGTACGCTGAGCATCCGCTCCATCAGGCGGCGGGGTACGGCGCGCAGGCCGGTCTGCGTGTCGGAAAGGCGCTGGCCCGCCACGAAGCGCATTACGGTCTGGGTGATGGAATTCCCCAGCCGGCTGCGGAGCGGTACGCGGCCCGCGAAGGCGCGCGATCCGAGGACCAGCGATTCGGGATGCGCGTCGAAAATGCGCGCGACTTCGGCGACATCGTCCGGATGGTGCTGTCCGTCGGCGTCGACGGTGATTACGCCCGGCGTTTGCGGATATTCCACCAGAATGAAATTCATTCCGGATTTGAGGGCCGCGCCCTTGCCGAGATTCACCGCGTTGCGCAGGATATGGAGATCCGGCAGGGCTGACAAGCGGGCGAAGACTTCGCCGTATTCGGGGCCGCTGCCGTCATCGATCACGACAATGGGAGCGAAGCCCTTTTCCCGCAGTGCCGCCGCGAGGCCTGGCAGCGCCTCGCCGGGCCGGTAGGCAGGGATCAGGACGGCGGCGCGAGGCATTGACGAAATTCTAACAACTGAGCGCTTTTAAACGTTTAAGATGGAGAAGATGCCGTCCAGGCTCCTCACGCCGCTGCTGTTACTGCTCACCACCGCGCCTCTTTTGGCAGGTGGGCGCGGCGGCATCAACCTGTACAGCATTCCGCAGGAGATCGAACTCGGACGGCGGATGGCCGCGGAAGTGGAAACGCAGGCGCATATCGTCGACGATCCCCTCGTTTCGGAATACGTGAATCGCGTGGGCCAGAATCTGGCGAAGCAGGCGAACGCTCCGTTCCCGGTGACCGTCAAGCTGATTCAATCGCCGGAGATCAATGCTTTCACGCTGCCCGGCGGCTGGGTTTATGTGAATTCGTCCATCCTGATGATGGCGGACAACGAGGCGGAATTCGCGTCGGTGATTGCGCATGAAATCGGACATGCGGCCGCGCGGCATGCGACGCGGCAGCAGAGCGGCGGGCAACTGGCGAAGATCATCGGGACGCCGCTCAGCGTGCTGATCCCCGGCCTGGCTGGGGTGGCGGCGCGGCAAGTCGCGGGAGTGGCGGCGCCGGTGACTTCCCTGCACTTCTCGCGAGCGTTCGAGACGGAGGCCGACCAGCTTGGCGTGCACTATCTTTACAGCGCGGGATACGATCCGGCGGCCAGTATCGATATGTTCGAGAAGATTGCCTCGACCGAACGGGCCACGCCGGGACGAGTGGCGAAGCTGTTTCTCTCGCATCCGCCTACGCGGGACCGGATCAGGAAGACGCAGGGGGAGATTCGAAAGCTGAATCCGGAACGGACCAGCTACATTCTGAATACGTCGGATTTTGAGACGATCCGGAAGCGTTTGAACGATCATCTGCTTTAGCGGAACCTGCCGAAGTTCCAGTACGGCTGGAGCCGTACGTCACATTAATGTAGAGAAAGTACCGGCGCTGTCTGATTTAAAATGGGCCAATCCATTTTTAAAATGGCAATCCATCGGAGGAATTTGTCTATGGGTAAGACGCTTACGTTGCTCCCACTTTTCGGCGCTCTGGTGTTCGGAACAGCCTCGATTGCGCAGGCTACGATCATCGAATCGCTATCCGGCGCCCCCGGTTGCGTCAATACAGCAAGCGAGGGCTGCCAGGCCAAGCCCGGCTATGTTACGGGCGACGGCGCCGGCGACCCGATTCATACGGTCGATTTCAACAATTCACTCGCGAACGATCCCTTTGGCGTGGCGTCCTATTCTTCCACAGGCTGGCAGATAAATGGCGGCAGCCCTCCAGGCGGGGGCGATACCAGTCCCTACATCAGTATCAACAACAATCTGGTGACCATTACGTTCTCGCAGGCCATCGACTACTTCGGCTTTTTCTGGGGCTCCACCGACACGTACAACAGCGTGCAGATCTATAGTGACGCTTCACTGCTGGGAGGCTTCGGCGGCGGCCCGCAGGGTAGCGCCAACTATGTCAGCTTTAATGCCACTGGTGGCGAGACGTTCAACAAGGTGGTGCTTCAATCGACTGGTTGCTGCTTCGAAACCGACAATCACGCCTATGTGATCGCGGAAGATCATACGACTCCCGAACCAGGGACGCTGGGCACGGCGAGTTCACTGCTCGGGGTGCTGGCTGGTTACGCGATGTGGCGCGGACGCGCCGCGCGCGTAGCGTGAGCCGTTAAGCCCTGCGGGCTGTGACTCAGTTCTCCGTGGGTGTTCGTTCCATACTGTCGATCACGACGACAGGTACCGGCAGCTTTTTGTTTTCAAGCTGAAGCCCGAGTTGCGACTGGAGCGCGGCGAAGAGCGTGAGACCGCCGTTGGTTTCGAGGTCCGCCGAGGGCGTCCCCTGCAGCGTGAAGTCCCACCAGCCTTCGAGGCCGGTATGATCGACGACGCGTTGATCGGCGTAGCGTCCGGCGATCTCCGGGATTTCGTGGGCAAACTCCGCCATCGACATGTGCTGGCAAACGAATTTCACGCCGGTTTCCGCGGATTGCCGTCGGCACGCCGCGTCCTCCGGCCGATTGGGCGCTGTGCCGGACTGCAGTTTAGGCTGGCCCTTCCAGACTTCGAGCGCCCAGACGGACCGGGAACGCGGCTCGAGGTGCGCCACCATCTTCATGCGATCGCGCAGCAGGGCTTTGGTCATTTCCCGGAGGTCGGCGTCAGACGCGTCATGCGATGCGGCTTTGGCGATAATATCGACGCGAACGTCACTGAGCCAGGACGGGCCTGCGATATCGTCCGGCGTCATCAGATAGATCTCGGCGAGCAGGATGCGGAGCGGCACGTTGCGCATGGTGAGGGCGCCGTTAGCGAGATGGACCGATGGGCGCTCCTCACCGGACTGGTTCACGCGGAGTTCGGTGGCCTCGAAAGTCTGGGAATAAGCGGCGGTTCCGATCAGGCAGAGGAGAATGGCGCGCCACATATCCCCATACTACGCGCGCAATCCGTTGAGAGTTCCGTGAGCATCGAGTGGTGAATCGTTGTCCGGAGCTGAATCGAAATGTAGCCGCCGCGGAATCGTCGTGGACAATAGAGGTTTCCCCATGAGTCAGCCAGAGGAATCCGGAGCCGCGTCCACGCCGCTGATGCGGCAGTATCACGCCCTCAAAGAGCAGGCGCCGAATGCGCTGCTGATGTTCCGGCTGGGCGATTTTTATGAGCTGTTTTTCGAGGATGCGGTGACGGCCGCCCGTGAGCTCGAAATTACGCTTACTGCCCGGAACAAGGAAAAAGGCACGGCGATTCCGATGTGCGGCGTCCCGTTCCATTCGGCGGAAGGCTACATCGCGCGGCTGATCGGGAAGGGTTACCGGGTCGCGATTTGCGATCAGATGGAAGCGCCTTCCGCGGGCAAGAAGCTGGTGCGGCGCGAACTGACTCGTATCGTTACCCCGGGTACGGCTACGGACGCGCATCTGCTTCGGTCGCATGAGAACAATTACCTGGCCGGGGTTGCGCGGCATGGCGCGCGGGCCGGCGTGGCGTATGTGGATGTTTCGACGGGCGAGTTCAGGGCCACGGAAATTGCAGCGGATGAGTTGCCCGGATTGCTCGAGAGCGTCGGCGCGCGCGAGGTTTTGCTGGCCGGCGAGCATTCCCTTTTTCCGAAGGCGGAACACAGCCGGTGGGTCGCGACCGAACTGGAAGACTGGGTATTCACCGCCGATTACGGCGATCGCATTCTGCGGGAGCATTTCCGGCTGCATTCGCTCGACGGCTGCGGGCTGGCGAATCGCGGGGCAGCGGTGGGGGCTGCGGGCGCCGTGCTGCACTATTTGCGCGACACACAGCGGGCGGCGCTCGATCATCTCGATCCGCCACGCTATTTCGATCGCGCGGAGAACATGGTGCTCGATGCGGTGACGGTGCGGAACCTGGAGCTGATCGAGCCGATTTTCTCTTCGAGCGGCAGCGATCACAGCGCGACGGTGATCTCGATTCTGGATCAGACCGCGACGGGTATGGGCGGCCGTCTGTTGCGTCAGAGGCTGCTGCGGCCTTCGCTCGATCCGGTGGAGATTGAAGCGCGGCTGGATGCGGTGGGCGATCTGGCGGGCGACACGATTCTGCGCGCGGAGTTGAGGAAGCAGCTTACGCCGGTGCTCGACATGGAGCGGCTGCTGGCGAAGGTGACGATCGCGAGCGCGGGGCCGCGGGATCTGCATGCGCTCGGGCGGTCGCTCGAACAGATGCCGAAGCTGGCGGATTCCGCGCGGCTCGCTTCGAAACCGCTTTCGGGACGGCTGGCGGAGACGTTTACGCGCCTCGATTCCATTCCGGAGATCAGCGGTCCGATCGTGGCGGCGCTGTCCGACACGCCTCCGGCCAATATCAGCGATGGCGGCACGGTGCGGGCGGGCTATGACGCCGAACTCGACGAACTTCGCGAACTGAGTCAGAACGGAAAGCAGGTGATCGCGCAGATTGAAGCGCGCGAGCGCACGCGCACCGGAATTGGATCGCTGAAGGTCCGGTTCAACAACGTTTTCGGGTATTACATTGAAATTTCGAAAGCCAATCTGCATCTGGCTCCCACCGATTACGAACGCAAGCAGACGCTGGTGAACGCGGAGCGCTTCACGACGCCTGAGCTCAAGGAATACGAGCACAAGATCCTTTCGGCGGAGGAGAAGATCCTCGAAATCGAGAAGCGGATCTTCCAGGAGCTGCGGCAAAAAGCAGCCGATCAGGCGCAACGCATTCGGGCGACCGCTGCCGCGGTGGCGGAACTGGATGTGGCGGCGGCGCTGGCGCAGGTGGCGGCGGAGAATCGATACACGCGTCCGGCGCTTTCTGCGGATGGCGAGATGCGCATTGCGGCGGGCCGGCATCCGGTGATCGAAAAGCTGGCGGGCGAAGAGGCTGGCCGGTTTATCCCGAACGATCTTTTTCTGAACAACGGCGCGGACCGGATCGCGCTTATTACCGGGCCGAATATGGGCGGCAAGAGCACGTATTTGCGGCAGGCCGCGCTGATCGTGATTCTGGCTCAGATGGGTTCGTTTGTACCGGCCGCGGCGGCTTCCCTGCCCCTGATTGACCGCGTATTCACACGCATTGGCGCGTCAGACAATCTGGCGCGAGGGCGTTCGACGTTCATGGTGGAAATGACGGAGACGGCGGTCATTCTTAACACAGCGACGCCCCGGAGCTTCATTATTCTGGACGAGATTGGGCGCGGCACGGCGACTTACGACGGCCTCTCGCTCGCATGGGCCGTTGTGGAGCACATCTCCGCGGTTACCGCCGCGAAGACCCTGTTCGCGACGCATTATCACGAACTCACGGAGTTGGCCGGACAACTCGATGGCGTGCGGAATCTGAGCGTGAGCGTGAAGGAAGCCGGCGACCGGATTATTTTTCTGCATCGAGTGGAGCCGGGGAAGGCGGATCGCAGTTATGGGATCGAAGTGGCGCGGCTGGCGGGATTGCCGGTGACGGTGATCGAGCGGGCGCGCGAGGTGCTGCGGCAGCATGAGATTGCTCCGGAGCGCGGCCCTTCGGCTGCGCCGATACAGATTCGGCTATTTGAGCCAGGTACGGATGAGCTGAAAGAGCGGATTCGGGCGCTGAAAATTGATGAGATGCGGCCCGTGGAGGCGCTGCGAGTGCTGGAAGAGCTGCAGCGGGAGATCACTTAGAGCGCAGCGCTTTTTCGAGGCGGGAGAACGCCGCGGCGAGGCTTTGGGGCTTTTTCAAAACGCCTTCGAACAAGTCACCGACTCGGGTGAAGCGTTCCATCGCGTTGGCCAGGGTGAACTGGCCGGGATCGAGGCCGGGTTTCACTTCATCCCAGGCGAGCGGCGTCGCAACGGGCGCGCCTCTATGCGCTCGCACTACGTAGGGCGCTGAGATTGTCTTGAAATCCGCCAACTGCATGTAGTCGAAATAGACGCGGTCTTTCTGGCGCTTTTCCACCGAGCGCGGCGTGGTGAAGAGATCGGCGCGCTCGGCCGCGACGAGACGCGCGATCACTTCAGCGAACGCCCGCGCCTGTTCGAACGTGTAGTGCGGCTCGATGGGAACGTAGATGTGAAGACCGTCGCCGCCGGTGGTTTTGGGATAGCCGGTGAGTCCGATGGCGTCGAGCTTTGTCTTCACGAGCAGCGCCGCTTCCACGATTTTCGAGAACGGACATTCCACCGGGTCGAGATCGATCAGGATGAAATCGGGATTTTCGAGCGAGCCCACGCGGCTCATGGATGGGTTCTGATCGATGCAGCCGAGGTTCGTCAGGTAGAGCAGCGCGGCGCGATCAGTCCCGACAATGTAGCGGATTTTCTTTCCCGCCTCGCCGATGGTGTGCGTGCGCAGCCAGGACGGGTAAGTATCGGGCGTATTTTTCTGGAAGAAGAATTCGCTCTTAATTCCATTCGGATACCGCTTGAGTGAAAGCGCCCGGTCTTTCAGGTGCGGGACGAGCAGCGGCGCAACGGCGTTGTAGTAATTCAGAAGGTCGCGCTTTGTATAGCCGTCGTCGGGGAAATAGAGCTTGTCGAGATTGGTGAACTTCAGGCTGTGGCCCTCGATTTCGAGAGTCGCTTCTTTTTGGCCTGCCGGCAGAAGGACATCAGGTACGGTTTCGCGGCCCACTTCGGCGGGCGCTTTGTCTTCGCGCAGCCCGAGATAGACGGGCGCGCGCAGCTTGCGGTCGGAGGTCCATTCCGCGAATTTGATCTGCGCGACGAGGTCCGGGCGTACCCAGACCGTTCCCTTTGGAATCAGCTTGTCCGGCTGGAACGGCATTTTGTCGATCAGACGCGCCTGCATTTTTGTGAGCAGATCGCGCAGGATCTTCTCCGTGAAGCCCGTGCCCACGTTGCCGCAGTAGATCAGCTTGCCGCCTTCGTTGAAGCCGAGCGCGAGGGATCCGAAGGTATCGCGCTCCCCTGGCGTGTAACCGCCAATGACGAACTCCTGCTCCTGTGTGACCTTGAGCTTGATCCACGAGCGGCTGCGGCGCGATTCATACACGCTGTCGGGAGCCTTGGCGATAAAGCCTTCGAGGCCGTTCTGCCGGGCCGCTTCGAGCAGGTCGCGCGCTTCGCCGGAAAGATGACCGGAGTAATGTAGCAACTCGAAAGGCTTCACGATTTGCTCCAGCGCGGCCTTTCGCGCTGAGAGCGGCGACTGGCGCAGATCATAGCCATCCAGATAAAGCAGATCGAAGACGAAATACTGCACCGGATTTTTGCTCGCCATCTTCGCAATGGCGGCGGCATCGCGCGTGTGGATGCGCGGCTGGATGAGCTCGAATTTCGAAAGGCCGTGCGGGTTCAGCGCTACGATCTCGCCATCGAGAATTGCCTGACGCGCATCGATGTAGTGAGGCAGCACCTGGAGCTCGGGATACTGCTGCTCACAACGGATGTTATTGCGCGTGTAAATCGAAAGCGAGCCGTCATCGACGAAGGCGAGCCCGCGGACGCCATCCCACTTCACTTCGAACATCCACTTACCGCCGGAAGGCGGCGTATCCGCGAGGGATGCGCCCATCGGCGAAAAGAATCCGGGCATCGGCGCCGCTTTGGCGCCGGGGATGGACGAAGGATCGACAGCCGCTTTCTTCTTCCGGGGCGCTTTCTTTTTTGCCGAGGCCTTCTTCTTCGAAGGCAGATCGGCGGCGATTTCGGCCTGCGTGCGTCCTGTCTTCACGCTGACGGCGAATTGCTCGATATCCCAACCCGGCTGCGCGGCGGCGTCCTTCTTCTTGATAATCAGCCAGCCGTTGTCCTTGTTCTTCCCCGAGCCGCGGCCTTTCATGTGGACCAGCGCCCATGTGCCCGCCAGTTTTTCGCCGTGAAGCTCGAATTTCAGGTCGCCGCGCGCGATCTGGGCATCGCCGGATTCCGCGCCGATCAGTTCGAACGTCCCGCGATCCCAGAGCATAACGCTGCCACCGCCGTAACTGCCCTTCGGGATATTGCCTTCGAATTCGCCGTACTCGATCGGGTGGTCTTCCACGTGCGCCGCATAGTGCTTTACGGTGGGATCGAGCGAGGGCCCTTTTGGCACGGCCCAGGATTTCAGCGTCCCGTCGATTTCCAGTCGAAAGTCGTAGTGAAGGTGCGTTGCGTCATGCCGCTGGACGCAGAAAAAGCCTCCACGCGGCTTCGAATGGGCGACCGCCCCCGCCGCCGGTTCGGGAGTCTGGGTAAAGTCGCGCTTGCGTTTGTACTCCTCGAGCGACATAGGACTCTGGAAATGTTCTCTCATTCATGTTATAGCTGGGAGAAGGAGAATCGCGCGCTACCGGACTTTCGGCGCAAATCGGGTGACAAAACTATGGCAGCCAGTACCTGGAAGGGACATCTTACATTCGGACTCGTATCGCTTCCTGTCCGCCTGTTCACGGCCGCGCGCGGCGAGACCATCAGCTTCAACCAGCTCCACAAGGAAGATCATTCGCGGGTGAAGCAGGTTCTCTACTGCCAGGCGGAAGATAAGCCGATCACGCGCGATCAGATCGTCAAAGGCTACGAGTACGAGAAGGGTAAGTATGTCGTCATCGACGATGAGGACATACGCAAGGTGGCGCCGAAGACCGCGAGGGTAATGGAGATTCTGGAGTTCGTCAAGGCGAACGACGTGGACCCGGTTTATCTCGACAGTTCGTATTACATGGCGCCGGATGAAGGCGGCGAAAAGCCCTATGCGCTGCTCTTCGCGGCGCTGAAGAAGACCGGCTATTACGGCGTGGCGAAAGTGGCGATGCACAATCGCGAGCACATCGTGATTCTGCGGCCGGGCCAGCACGGGATGCTGCTGCATACCATGTACTTCGCCGATGAAGTTCGCAAGACGGAAGAGTTCCGCACGGACACCGAGAATATCCGCGAAAAGGAACTGGCGCTGGCGTTGAATCTGGTGGAATCGCTGGCGGCGGATTTCGAGCCGCAGAAATATTCGGATAACTATCGCGACAATCTGCGCAAAATGATTCAGGCGAAGATTGAAGGCAACAGCGTAGTGGAGACGCCGGAAACGCACATTGCGCCGGTGATCGACATTATGGAAGCGCTGAAGAAGAGTCTTGAAATGCGCAAACCGCCGGCGATTGCGGAGGAGAGCGTGGAGCATCCGAAGCAGCGGCGGCGGCCGGCGACGCGTAAGGCCGGCTCGGCGTAAGCGGCCGCGAGATTCTTTTACAAATCCGACGGCGCAACCGCGGCAGTTCGAGGCGGTATCGATCTAGCCGCGTCAGGCAAACAGGAACGGCTGGACAGCAGGTTGCCAACCTGCCTCACCTCCGGGGTTAGTGGGAGCGGGCGGATTTTGCTACCGGCAACTTCTCCGGATAGGCGTGATCGAGCAGTGACCACATGAAATCCACGGTCATGCGCGCCTGATTGTGGCAGCTCATGCAGCCGAGCTGCGGGCGCCCCTGATCGAAAGTCTCCATGGTCAGATTGGCAAATGCGGAAGTGGCTCCCGCGCCCGGGAACGTCTGCGTGATTTCCCCGCCCTGTTTCGCCGGGACAAATACCGCCTGATCGCCTTCATTCCGGGGCCACTGCGTGGTCGCAATCTGATAGAACTCCCACGGCGTGCCATGCAGCAGACGCTGATAAACCATCGTCATGAGCTCTGTCTTCGGATGGATCGGCATCATGATGCTGCGCGAGAGGTTGAACGGCTGCGCGGGTTCTTTCGCGAGCGGCTCCAGTTTCAGCGGATTCTGCGCCGGCATTTCGTTTTTCTTATCGCCGTCGTTAAACGTGAATTTTCCGGTACCACCAAACTGTTTCGGGGGAACGGCGTCAATCTGTTCGAACGAAGACCAGATCCACTGCGGACGACTCGGCGTCTTCACGATGATGTGCAGCCCGACGAGCCCCATCGAAATCTTTGAGCACTTCCCGCTGTTCGGATCCTTCACCGTCATCATTCGCTGGTAGAACCGCGCCTTCTGGGCATCGGTGAAGCCATCGAGATCGAGCCAGGCGGCTTTGATTGCGGTGGAACCCATCGGGAACTGGAGCACCGGCAGATCGGGCTTCGGGTTCGGGACTTCCGGCAAGTTCGCGCGCAGGTAATATTTGTGGCTCACAATGAAGTCGTACGCAAGCTTGTTGTAGAGCGTCTGGTAGTGGACGTACTTGCCATTCTGCGCCACCAGCGGACCGATTAATTCGCCGATGCCCACCTGGCCGAGATCGTCAATACCGTTTTTCATGCCGAGCACCATGTCGCCAAATTGCTGACTGGCGCCGCAGGCGTTGAATGAAGGCGCATCGTACTGGCTGAATGGCGCCGGCGCGGAGCCATCGTCATGAAAAAGCTCCTGCAGCGACTTGAACGTTTCGAAGACGCGTGGACCGGGGTCGCCGGGCTTCTTCGAAACGTCGGCCACGCCGCGTTCGCCCGCCTTCGCAGGCCAGATCATCGCGACCAATTCCTTCCACGAAAAGTCGTCGAAGTAGTCCATCGGGATGTCGGTGAAACCCTTTGGGATACAGACGTCGGCGGGAGGAACCGGGGAGGAGGCGTCCTGGATGACGTCCACCGGGCAGCCGTTGCCCGGGCCTGTCTCCGCCATGCCGGCAAACACGGCGAGCAGCGCCGCGGCCAGCAGAAGTCGTAACGCCATGGATTCAATATAATACGCGCCTTCGGGGCAGCTATAATAGGCTCGGAAGGGCGCGCAGGAGGGAGAGCGAATGTATACTCGACGAGACATCGGCAGGCTGGCTTTCGGAACCGCGGCGGCAGCCGCATTTCCCGCTTCACGGCTTTTTGCCGTGCCTGAAGCCGCCGTCGAAAGCGTACGGCTGGGCGCGACCACGTACAGCCTGCGCGATCTGCCGCGCATTCCAGGCAAAGATAACGTCTCGGACCTCATCAAGCCGCTGCAGGATGCGGGCGTGAAGACGATCGATCTCTGGTCGTACAACACGGAGCCCGCGGGGCCGAATACGGGGCCGGGCGCGCCGCCGCCGCCCGCGGTTTATCCCATCAAGATCAAGGTTTTCTCACCGGAGGAGATTGCCGCCGCGATGAAGCAGGCGCGCGATCTGCTGCGCGAGTTCCGGCTGGGCCATGCGGATTCGAAGCTCGGATTCACCGCGAATCATTACCAGGCAGTGCGGTCGAAGTTCGATGCGGCGGGAATCGCGGTCGCGTCTTACAGCGTGAAGTACGACGATTCGTTCACCGATCCGGAAATCGATGCGACTTTCCGGCAGGCGAAAACACTGGGCGCAAAATCAATTTCAGTTCCAGGGCCGGACGCCATCCTGAAGCGCCTGGCTCCGTTCGCCGAGAAGCATGACATGAATATCGGGGTGACTGACTTCAATCTTGTCTCTTCCCTGCCTTCGAAGCGCTTTAAGATCAACCTCGATATTGGCGCGGTGACCGCCGCGAACGGTTCGCCGGTCGCGTGGATTCAGGAAAACTTCGAATCCATTGGACAGGTTCTGATCACCGACCGCCGCCGCAACAAAGGCGGCAATGAGCAGTGGGGCCAGGGCGATACGCCGATCGACGCCGTGCTCAAGCTGATCAAAGACAAGAAATTCACGTTTCCCGTTCTGGCCGATTACGAATACATCGGACTGGGAACGCACGGTGAAGAACTGCAGCGCTGCATGGACTTTCTGCGGGACGCCGTTTCCTAACCCTGCGCGGTACGGATCAGTTCCTCCGCCCAGAGCGCGCCGTTCGGATCTTCTTCGTGCTTGAAGTAGACGTAAGCGTCGCGTCCGCCGGCCAGAAGTCCGCGTACCTGATCGGCAATCTCGCGCCGCGCTTCTTCTGAGTAATCCCCTTTTCGCAGCCGGAAGTAGCCGAAATCGGCTGTGAAGACTTTCGGGATTTCCAGCCGTTCCGATTCCGCCAGACACAGAGCGATATTGTGTTTCGCGAGGCGTTCATAAACGGCGTCCGTCAGCCAGGAAGCGTGGCGGAATTCGAACGCAAAGCGCAGATCGTTCGGCAGGAGCGGCAGGTAGTCTTCGAGACACTGCGCGTCGCATTTAAACGTCGGCGCGAACTGGTAAAGAATCGGGCCCAGCCGGCGCGCCGCGCGGAGAGGCTCCAGCGATTTGAGGAAGACTTCCGTGAAACTGCCCGCGTCCTTCATCTTCATGATGTGGGTGAGCCGCATGTGGGCCTTGCAGGAAAACGCGAAGTCGCCCGGCGTCGCGGCGAGCCAGCCTTCCAGTGTTTTGCCCGAAGGCAACTGCCGGAATGTGTAGTTGATTTCCACGCTGTTCAGACGGGTCGCGTAGTACTCGAGAAATCCTTTTGCCGGAACATTTTTCGGATAGAAGGCCGGTTTCCACGCGGGATAGGAGAAGCCCGAGGTGCCGGCGAAAAGTCGCGCCATATGGTCGATGGTAAACGCCCGGAGCCCCTCGATACAATCATGCGAGTGACGCCGCCAGATCAGAAGCAGATTGCGCCATCCGACCAGAACGCCGCGGTCACCGCCAGTTTCCTGGGATGGACGCTCGACGCGTTCGATTATTTCCTCGTCATCTATGGGCTGACCGCGATCGCGCGCGACTTCCATCGTTCGGATAAGGACATGGCGCTGGCGATCACGGTGACGCTGGGATTCCGTCCCGTGGGCGCGTTTCTGTTCGGCCTGCTGGCGGACCGCTACGGCCGGCGCCTGCCCCTGATGATCGATCTGATTTTTTATTCGGTGGTGGAAGTGGCGACGGCATTCGCGCCGAGCTATACGGCGTTCCTGGTGTTACGCGCGCTGTTCGGGATCGGGATGGGCGGCGAATGGGGCGTAGGAGCGTCGCTCGCGATGGAGAAGGTGCCGCCGCGCCTGCGCGGTCTGCTGTCCGGATTCCTGCAACAGGGCTATGCGCTGGGGAATCTTCTGGCGGCGCTTTGTTATTTCTTCCTGTTCGATAAGTGGGGATGGCGGCCGATGTTCTTTATCGGCGGGTTGCCCGCGTTGCTCGCGCTGTTTGTACGGGTGAAGGTGAAGGAATCAGAGGCGTGGGAGCGGTCGCGCACCGCCGACTGGAGCCAGCTCTGGAAATCGATCTTCTCGCACTGGAAGCTGTTTTTCTATCTCGCATTGCTGATGACGTTCATGAATTTCACGTCGCATGGCACGCAGGATATGTACCCGACGTTCCTGCAGCGCTACTTCCATTTCGATGCGCCGAAGCGGTCGATGATTTCGGCGATTGGATCGGTCGGGGCCATCTTCGGCGGGGTGCTCTTCGGATTTTTGTCAGACCGGATGGGACGGCGGCGGTCGATTATTCTGGCGCTGGCGCTGGCGGTTACGATGATCCCGTTGTGGGCGTTCTCGCCGACGACGGCGATGATTGTTGCGGGCGCGTTCGCGATGCAATTCATGGTGCAGGGCGCGTGGGGAGTCATCCCGGCGCATCTTTCGGAACTGGCGCCGGATTCGGTTCGCGGATTTTTGCCGGGGTTTGCGTATCAGTGCGGGGTACTGGTGTCAGGGTCGATCGTGTACATCCAGGCGTTCCTGGCCGAGCGGATGTCCTATGCGGCGACGATGGCGGCAACTGGCGCGGCGGTGTTTATCGGGGGCGCGATCGTGACGGCGCTGGGGAAAGAACGGCGTGGGCGGGAGTTTTGAAAATCTTCTTTGGGCCACAGATGAACGCAGATAAAACAAAATCAAAACCAATCAAAGACTTCTTATCTGCGTTCATCTGCGGCCAATAATGTTTTTTCTCTCTTAACCTGAAATCAGCGCAACGGGGCGTATCGGCGAGCCCGTGCCGCCGCGGATTTTGAGCGGCGCGCCGGCGAACAGGAACTCCTTCGCCCCTGACGCCGCCAGTTCCTCCAGATTCAGACATTCGATGATGTGTATCCCGCTCTCCACAAGAAGATGCACATGCACGTCCATCTTCGGACTCGGCGTGAATTCGAACGGCGCCGTATCGCTTCCCGCCGCGAAGATGCGGCGTGCGCTCAGCCATTGTGCGCCTGCAAGCTGCGGCCCGGGACTATGCACTTCTGAAATGAACGCTCGCGCATCGTCCCAGTAGCGCGCCCAGCCGGTCCGGATCAGCGCCACGTCGCCGGGGCGGATATCGGCGCGCGCCGCGTCCAGATGCTCCGGCGTCACCACAAAATCCTTCGGCAGTACTTCGACCCCCACGGTCTTCGGAACGTCAATCAGCACGCCGCGGCGGAAGATCGGCGCGACCGTATCGATCGTGTGCCGCTCCAGCCCCGCCACATAGCTCTGCACGTTCGCAACGTCTTCGCCGCCAAACAGCTTTCCATTGCAGGAGAAGTGGCAGAACGCATCGATATGCGTGCCCACGTGCGCCCCGAGCGCAATCGCCTCCGAAGCCGAACTGCCGCCGCCGGGATTCATGTAATCCCCGTGCTTCTTGTTCAGGCCGTAGAGAAACGGCGGATGCGAAGGATGATGCGGCATCCCTGTGTAATACGGCTGCGCGAGGTCAACTACGCGGCAGCCCTGAATTGCGGCGAGAAGATCATGAACGTCAGGCACGAAACCAGTGTACCGGCGCGATACCCTAAGAATTTCCGATGCCGCTTCCCGTTCAGCTCGAATACGAAGGCCAGCGAATCAAGATCCGGACATTCAACAAGCCGCACTACAGGCTGGCGCACTGGCCGATCTGGATCTTCGTCTTCTTCCTTGCGCCCGGGCCGCTGACGTTCGATCTCTTCGCGCACGGGTTCAGCCGCGGCAATTTCACCTGGCTCGTGTGCGTGCTCATCGGGACGGGCATCGCGGGTATTCGCGGAAAGCTGCCGGGGGTAGAACCCGGACCCTACATCCTGCGGTTCACCGAAGACCGCCCGAACCCGCTCTATCGCCGCGTCTGCTACACGTTCGGGTGGGCGGATATCGTCACGTTCGCGTCGCTCAACTATGCGGGACTCGCGTGGGCCGCCTTCACAGGCGCGTGGCGCATGAAGCAGATTTACGATGCGGCCTACTTCCCGGTTTACGGCGTGATCCTGCTGCTGGGCGCCACCGGCGTGCTGCCGCGCGTGCGGCCCTCCACCAAAGGCGAAGGGACTGAACGCCGTTATTTCTACGGCTCCGTCTGGGCCGTAACGCTGGCGCAGACGCTCGAGCTGATTTTCTGGAAGGCGCTCGCGCCCGGGCGCACGGCCGATATCGTAAAATTTGGTTCTTATACAGTGGCGCTGGTGGCGATCGGACTTTGCGCGGCGATGGGTCTTCTGCCCCGCACGCGTCCCATTGTTCCGGGCGAACTCATTATTGGAGATTAATGCAGAGTAGTTGAATCCAGCTTCGAATATCGTTCTCGTCATAGTTGGCGACAACACCGGCAGCCTGGAGTTGCTCTCCTCCGCCGTTGCGCGGGCCGGCCTCAGTATTCACACCGCTGCCAGTTCCGATGAGGGACTTGCGCTTGTATTGCGCGAGCATCCGCACATTGTGCTGGCCGATTCGCCGGATCCGATTCTGGCGGACCGAATCGCCGCGTTCGATCCCGCGATCGACGTCATCCTGATGACGCGCGACTTTTCGGACGACGCCGCGTTCGCGGCCGTCCGTAAAGGGGCTGCGGCCTATCTCAAAAAGCCGATTGCGTTCGCGGCGCTGAACGAAGTGCTGGGCGGGCTCTTCGATGCTGCGCGGCAGCGGGAGCAGACCGAGGCGCTTGAGGCCGGGATGCTGGCGGGCGCCGCTTTCGAAGGAATGATCGGCCGTAGCCCCGCGGCGGCGGAAATGTTTTCCCGTATTCGCCGCATCGCTCCTTACTTTCGCGCGGTACTGATCAGCGGCGAACCCGGCGCGGGCAAAGATGCCGCCGCGATTGCGCTGCATCGCCTGAGCGCCGCGCCTGGGCGTCTGATCACCGTTCGCTGCGCCGAAATGGAGAACGAACTCCTGCGCGCATCCGGAACCCTCTTCCTCGATGAGATCGGCGCCATGCCGCTTCCGCAACAGGCGATGCTTGTTGCTACGCTACCGCGCGTGCGAGTCATCGCTTCGACCACCCGCGACCTCAGGCCGCTGGTGGCGCGCCGTTTGTTCCGCGAAGATCTCTTTCGCGCGATTACGACGCTCGAAGTTCACGTCCCGCGGCTGGCTGAGCGCGCGGAAGATTTGCCGCTGCTCACCCGTCACTTCGTCGCCCAGACCGGCGCGCCCATTCGACGCATCACGCGACGAGCGCGCGCGGTGCTGGCGCGCTATGCATTTCCTGGCAATATTCGGGAGTTGCAGGAAGCGATACAACACGCCTGCACGGTGGCGCAACACAATCTGGTCGATTCTACGGACCTGCCCGAATATCTGCAACTCGCGGTACGCAAAGCGGACGGGGCGCCACCGGCGCCTCCCCCGCCCGCGCCCGAGACATTCGGCGAGCACGAGAAGCACGTGATCGCGGAAGCGCTGCTGCGGGCGGGCGGCAATCAGACGCAGGCCGCGAAAGCGCTTGATATCGGACGCGACGCTCTGCGCTACAAAATGCGGAAATATGGGGTGGTAGTGAATCAGCGAGTGGCGCCGCGCTAGAAATCTGATATATTGTACGAATGCGTTTCGTGGTTTATGGACTGGCAATGACGGCATGCGCTTTCCTCCTGACCGCCGCGCCCGAACAGCAGCCCACTGCGCCCGCGCCTGAGGTGAGCACGCAGGAGGACGTACCGGTCTTCCAGTCGAAGGTCACGCTGATCGAAGTTCCGGTCGTGGTGCGGGATAAGAAGGGCAAGGCGGTCGGCACGCTGCGCCAGGAAGATTTTCACCTTTTCGATAAAGGCAAACCGCAGGTTATTGAGAAGTTTTCGCTGGAGAAATCCGGTGGCGGCAGGGCGATCGAGAATGTTGCCGCTCCGGGAGCGGAGCGGGCGCCAGGAGCTAAGTCCGACGCGTCTCCTGTCATTGCTCCTGATCATTTCATCGGACTGTTGTTCGATGACATTCATATCAACTTTGCCGACCTTGCGGCGGCGCGCACCGCGGCGCAGAAATTTATCGCGTCCGGACTGAAGCCAGCCGACCGGGTCGCCATCTTTACCACGTCCGGCCAGACGGTGCTTGATTTCACGGACGACCGGGATTTGCTCAACAAGACGCTCTCGAAGCTTAGGTTACATCCGCTCACCATCACCTCCGCAGTGGCGAAGTGCGTGGGCATGACCGTCTATCAGGCCGATCAGATGCTGAATGCGCTCAATCCCGACGCGGTGGCCGTCGCAGTTGCGGAGGTCTCGAAGTGCTATGGCGCCGTCTCCTGGGACCAATCGCTGGCGATCGCTTTAGTATCCATCGCCGGGTCTAAGCCCACCGCCTTTTAGGCGGTCAGCTTGAGCAGCCCGTTCCACGCTACGAGAATAGGAGGAATGGCGGAATACAGGCAAAGCGCGCACGCGGTATTCGAT
>CAZWTH010000346.1:0-15462 GCA_964636715.1 uncultured Solibacteraceae bacterium
TGCAGCGGGATCGACGTATGAATGCCTTCCACCACGAACAGATCGAGCGCCCGCTTCATACGCGCGATCGCCTCTTCGCGGTCGTCCCCATACGCAATCAGCTTCGCTACCAGCGAATCGTAGTAAGGCGGGATCACGCCCTCCTGATAGGCGTGCGTGTCCACGCGGATTCCGATGCCGCCCGGCAGATTCAGCCCTGTGATGCGTCCTGGCGAGGGCGTAAACGTCTCCGGGTTCTCCGCGTTGATGCGGCATTCAATCGCATGGCCGCGATTCACCACCGGCCCGCACAGAATGTCCTCCAGCTTCTCGCCTGCGGCGATCCGGATCTGCGCCTTCACCAGATCGATACCGGTTACCATCTCGGTCACCGGGTGCTCCACCTGAATGCGGGCATTGACCTCAATAAAGTAGAGGTCGCCCTTCTCGTCCATCAGGAACTCCACCGTTCCGGCGTTGCTGTAGCCGATCGCCTTCAGCGCGTCCTTCAGCTTCGCCATCACGCGTTTGCGAACTTTATCGCTCAGCGCGGGCGAAGGCGATTCTTCGAGCAGCTTCTGATGCCGCCGCTGGATGCTGCAATCGCGCTCGCCGAGAATCTCCACGTTGCCGTGCTCATCGGCCAGCACCTGGAACTCGATATGCCGCGGCGCGCCCACGAACTTTTCCAGATAAACGTCTGCGCTCGAAAACGACGCCCCCGCTTCCGTTTGCGCCTGCGCCAGCATCCCCGGCAGTTCTTCCGCCGAATTGACGATGCGCATGCCGCGTCCACCGCCGCCGGCCGATGCTTTGAGAATCACCGGATAGCCAATGCGCTCCGCCGTCTCGATCGCCTCTTCCGGGCTCGACAGCACGCCTTCGGAACCCGGGAGAATCGGCACGCCGTGTTCCTTCATGATGGCGCGCGCGCGTTCCTTGATGCCCATCTGGGCAATCACGTCCGGCTTCGGTCCAATGAACTTGATACCGGAAACGCTGCAGATCTCCGCGAAATTCGAGTTCTCGCTCAGGAATCCGTAGCCCGGATGAATCGCGTTCGCATTCGTGATCTCCGCCGCGCTGATGATCGACGGAATATCCAGATAGCTGCGCGCGCTCTTGGCCGGCCCGATACAGATCGCCTGATCGGCAAACCGTACCGCAAGGCTGTGGCGATCGGCTTCCGAATACACCGCTACTGTCCGAATCCCCAGGTCCTTACAGGCGCAGATGATGCGAAGCGCGATCTCGCCGCGGTTGGCGATCAGGATTTTGTCAAAGGGGGCGGATGCCAAAGAGCTTTTCTCCGTACTCTACCGGCTGTCCATTCGGGACAAGTCTGGACTCCACCACCCCGGCCACATCCGCCTCGATCTCGTTCATCAGCTTCATCGATTCGATGATGCAGAGAACCTGGCCGATCCGGACATGGTCTCCCACTTTTACAAAAGGAGCGCTGTCGGGTGAGGAGCTCTCAGAATAGGTCCCCACGATGGGAGACGGCACGTAGTGCAGCGAGTCCGGCTGTTTTGCCGCCGGAGCCTCCGCCTTCGGTGCAGGCGGAGCAGGAGCTGGAGCCGCGGGCGCCGCGGCGTGGGGAGCCGCCAGCACAATGTTGCCCTCTGCGCCAAAGGATTTGCGGATGCGAACGCGATTCTCGCCGCGCTGCACTTCCAGCTCGGCGACCCCCGTCTCTTCCGCCAGCCGGATTAATTCCCGTATCTCGTCATTACTCATGCAATTCCCTAGGTTACCAATAAGGATGTCTGTGTTTCAGGAGGACTACGACCACTCAGGTAAAGGGCCAACGTGATCGGTCCAACCAAAGCCAATCCGCACCCCCTTTTTTTCGGAACGGGACAGGAGTAGTATTTGGCCAGGTTGAAACGCAGGTCATCTCGGACCTTAACGAGAGGGGATGAAACGATGTTTGAAAGCCTCGAAGAAAGAATCGAACTGGACGAGAAAAAAGACGTCTCCCCCCGGGAACGCATAATGCACTATCTGGCGATCAGCGCCATCTCCGTGGTGGTGGTCGGCGGCCTTGTGGCCGCGTCCCATCTGCTGCAATAAACGCCCGGCAGGGCGAAGGCGCGTTAATATACGGGCATGTCCTTCCGGCTCCGGACGGCGCAGGGCAAGCTCAAGATCGAACACAGCATCCTGGAGAGCCTTCGCCCTGTCCTCGAGAGGCTTGTAGTCAGCGAGCAGATCCGCTCGGTGATTCCAGGCGTTATACGCCCTGTACGCGACGCCAAAGGTCCCGTGCGCATCCGGATTACCGTGCCCGTGACCAATGGCTGGAAGGCGATTGCGCTCGCCAACGGCGCGAGGCAGGAGCTTTTCATCAGTACGCCGCTGGGCGAGGAAGCACTGGCTCAACTGCTGCGCGCGGCGGTAGACGCCTGATACTTCCATGCCTGCCGCTCCCCAGCTGGAATTCCTGATGGAAGCGCATGTGAGCGTGGGTCCTGCGCAGGAAATTGGGCACGCTCCCGCGGGCGAACGCCGCATCATCCCCATCACCGGCGGTACATTCGAAGGCCCTGCGCTGCGCGGCCGCGTGCTCCCTGGTGGAGCCGACTGGCAGATCGTCCGTCCGGACAACACCGCCGAGCTCGACGCCCGCTATACGCTCGAAACGGAATCCGGAGGATTGATCTACGTCCGGAATCGCGCAATCCGCCATGGATCGCCGGAAGTCCTGCGGAAACTGCGGGAGGGTATTCCGGTCGATAAATCGGAATACTATTTCCGGTGCACGCCGGTTTTCGAAACGGCGATTCCCGAATTGCAGTGGATGACGCGCGCGATTTTCGTCGGCGACGGCGAACGCTTCCCGGACACCGTCACAATCCGCTTCTGGCGCGTGCTGTGAACTTTCGTGGGGCGGAGCTTCGGCTCTGCACGTCGGGCTTCTGCCCGGCGCAACCCGTCACGCCAACCCAAGCAACCGCACCGCATTCTCCTTCAAAATCAGCGGCCGCACTTCGTCTTTAATCCCGATCTTCTCGAAATCCGCCATCCACCGGTCCGGCGTCAGCAGCGGATAATCCGATCCAAACAAAACCTTATTCTTCAGCAGACTATTGGCATACTGCACCAGCGTTGCGGAAAAATACTTCGGCGACCAGCCCGAAAGATCGATATACACCGTCGGCTTGTGCAGGCAAACCGAAATCGCCTCATCCTGCCAGGGAAAAGACGGATGCGCGAGGATGATTGGCAGATCCGGAAAATCGACGGCCACATCGTCAATCGGCATCGGATTCCCGTACTTCAGCCGAATCCCGCCCCCGCCCGGCATGCCGGTCCCGATCCCGCTGTGTCCGGTGTGGAACAAAACCGGCAGCCTCGCCTCCGCGAACACTTCATAGAGCGGATACGCGATCGGATCGTTCGGCGAAAACTGCTGTAACGGCGGATGCAGTTTCAGTCCGCGCGCTCCGGCCGCAATCAGCCTCCGCGCCTCCCGCACCGCCTCCGGACCGCGCGTCGGATCGATGCTGGCAAACGGAATCGCGACATCCGCATTGTCATGCGCGAATTGAATAACTTCGTCGTTCGGAACCATCGGCCGCCCGGTCAGCCGCTCATCCACCGTGAAGATGACGAATGCCATCTGGCGCGATCGATAGTAATCCGCCAGCGCATTCCGTTCGCGAGGCGCCCCGCTCGCGCCGAAATATTTCTCCGCCGCCACGTCCGCGCCCGCGGCTTTACCCGTATGTTCCAGATGCACGTGTACATCGATCGCCTTCAGGCTCGCCACATCCATCTTTCCGCTCATATCGTCGCTCCGATCCTCTCATCCACGCAGATCACCTGCGCTGGCGGCGCATCGGCATACAGCAGTTCCAGAAGCGCCGCCCGATTCTCCCGAATCGCCCGCTGGTTGAGTGATCCTTTGTCTGTCATCTCGCCTGCTTCAATCGACGGCGGCTCCGTGAGAATCACCGCGCGCCGGACCTGCGTGGAGCTTCCCGTCGCCGACCGCGCCACCGCGCTGAGCGCCGTCCGAATTTCCCCCGCCGACGCGCCAGCCCCCGGCACAATCATCGCCGTCAGATAGTCGCGATCCGGCCCCACCAGCACCACGTCCTGCACGAGCGATCCAAGACACGCCAATAACTTCATCCGCAGCGGGCCGGCGCTGACCCACGTCCCCGTCGAGAGCTTGAAGTCTTCGTTCAGCCGCCCATCGAAACGAAACCCGCGCAGCCGGTCAGCGGGATCGGCGAACTTCACCGCATCGCCCATCCGGTAGAAGCCTTCTTCATCGAATGACGCGCGCGTCAGCCCTTCATCTCGCCAGAAACCCGGCGTAATCAAAGGCCCCCGGAATCGCGCCTCCATCTTTTCGCCCACCGGCGCGAGTTTCAATTCCACCCCAGGCAGCGGCAGCCCGATCAATCCCGACGCCGCCCCCTCAATGCCCGTGAACAGGGCCGCTGGCGCGCTCTCCGTCGCCCCCAGCCCCGTCATCATCAAAATCTTTTCGCCGCACGCGGCCACCGCGAGTTCCTGCAACTCATCCCAGATATGCTGGCTCAACCCCGCCGCCGCATAAAACAGCACCTGCACCTTGCTGAAGAACGTGCGCCGCAGGGTTTCGTCGCTTCGCATCCGCTGCACCAGCATTTCGAAACCCTTCGGCACGTTGAAATACGCGCTGATCGCGATCTCACGCAGATTGCGCGCCGTTTCATCGAAACCCTGCCCCGCCGGACGCCCATCGTCGATATACAGGCTCCCGCCGTTATACAGCGCAATTCCGAAATTATGACTTCCCCCGAACGTGTGATTCCACGGCAGCCAGTCGCACAACACCGGTGGTTCGTCCGCCAAAAACTGCATGCTCGCCCGGATCATCTCCTGGTTGGAGCACAGCATTCGTTGCGTCGTGATCACGCCCTTCGGCTTGCCCGTGGAGCCGGAGGTGAACAAAATTTTCACCACCGTATCCGGCGTCACCCGCGCATGCGCCGCATCAACCGCCTTGCCTCCCTCCGCTCCCTCCAAAGCCGCGAACGACCCCGAATCCACCACCTCAACCCCATCGAGTGGCATCGCGCCCAGCGCCCGCTCGAAACGCGCCCGGTCATCCGCAAACACCAGCGCCGGACGAAAGCTCTCCCACAAGTAGCGCAGCGTATCGAACTGCTGCACCGCGAGCGAATACGCGGGCGCAATCGGGGCATACAGCACGCCCGCATACATCGCGCCGAGCGCCAGCAGCCCATGCTCCAGACTATTTCCGGAAAGAATCGCGACCGGCCTCTCGTAAGACAATCCGCGGTCGATCAGCGACTGCGCAATCGCCCGCGCCCGCCGCCGCGCGTCCGCATAGCTGAGCCGAATCCACTCGCCGTCCGCGCCGCGCCGCGCCAAAAAAGTCCGCTCCGGAGCGATGGCGGCCCAGTGATCCAGCCGCTCCGTCATCTTGTCCGGATACGCCGGCAGCGCGCACGGCGAACGCACCAGAATCGTCCCATCCGGACGATCTTCAAACGCCGCCGCCGCCGCGCTGACCCGGACCGCCCTCACCCTATTCCCGCTCACGGTCGTAATCGCGGAATGTGCGTCCTTCCGCCGCCAGCCGCGTCAGCAGCGGCGCCGGAGCCCAGCGCTCGCCGAACGCGGCGTGAAACTCCGCCACGCGCGCCGCAATCTTCGTGAGCCCCGTCTGATCCGCGAACATCATCGGACCGCCCAGCCGGGCAGGGAACCCGTAGCCATTGATATAAACCACATCGATATCCGCCGCCCGCAACGCGCATCCTTCTTCGAGCAGCCGCGCGCCTTCGTTGACCAGCGCATAAATCGTCCGCTCCACAATCTCTTCCGCCGTGAACGCGCGCCGCGCCACTCCGGTCTCGGCCGAAGTCCGCTCAATCAGCGCCGTCACCTCCGGATCTACCGCCGGCTTACGATCCGCCCCGTAGACATACCAGCCGCGTCCCGTCTTCTGCCCGTACCGCCCCATCTCGAACAGCTTGTCCTGCACCAGCGGACGCCGCACGCCCGGCTCGGCGAAATGCTTCAGCTCCTGCCGCACCCGCCACGCGACGTCGATCCCCGCCATGTCGTCCACGGCGAACAGCCCCATCGCCATCCCGAAATCGGTGAGCGCCTTGTCCACCTGCTCCGGCAGTGCGCCTTCCTCAATCAGGAACTGCGCCTCGTACATATAAGGAAACAGCATCCGGTTCCCGATGAACCCCGCGCAATTCCCCGCCACCACGCCAACTTTACTCAGCTTCTTCGCAAACCCAAGCGCCGTCGCCAGCACTTCGTTCGAAGTCGCGGCGCCGCGCACAATTTCGAGCAGCCGCATCACATTCGCCGGACTGAAAAAATGCAGCCCCACCACCGCTTCCGGCCGCTTCGTCGCCGCGGCAATCTCGTCGATATTCAGCGTCGACGTATTCGTCCCCAGCACGCATCCCGGCGCGGCAATCGCATCGATCTCCCCGAAGATCTGCTTCTTGATCGCCATGTTCTCGAACGCCGCTTCGATAATCGCGTCGGCTTTCTCGAACCCGGCGTAATCGAGCTGCGGATGAATCCGAGCCATGCGCTCCGCCACACCCTCCGCCGTGAACCGCCCGCGCGTCACCGAAATTTCGTAATTCCGCCGGATCGTCTCCATCCCGCGATCGAGCGCCGTTTGCTCCGTATCGCGCAGCAGCACCTCGACTCCCGCATTCGCGCACGCCATCGCGATCCCGCCGCCCATCGTCCCGGCGCCGATGATCGCCACCCGCGCAATCGGCCGTACTGCCGTGTCCTTCGTAATCCCCGGAACCTTCGTGACGCCGCGCTCCGCGAAAAACGCGTGAATCAGCGCGCGCGCCTGGTCCGAAGCCACGCACTCCGCGAACAATTCGCGCTCCCGCTTGCAGCCATCCGCGAACGGCAGCGCCACCGCCGCCTCAATCGCTTCCACGGCCTTCAACGGCGCCAGCGCCCCACGGCGCACCTGTGCCGCCAGCGCACGGCCACCCGCATACAACGCCGCATTCCCCTCCGGCGTCCCCAGTTTTTCATTCCGTTCGCGCGTCCGCGCCAGCGGCCGATCCGCCACGCCTTTCGCAAACGCCAGCGCCTCGTCGAGCAGGTCCCCATCCACCACCGCATCGACCACACCGGCCCCCAGCGCATCGCCTGACTTCACCGGCTTCCCGCTGACGCACATCTCGATCGCCTTCTCCACCCCCGCAAGCCGCGGCAATCGCTGCGTTCCTTCCGCGCCTGGAATGATCCCGAGATTCACCTCGGGCTGCCCCACAACGCCGTCGCGCGCGCATATCCGGTAATGCCCCGCCATCGCCACTTCCAGCCCGCCGCCCAGCGTCGTCCCATGCAGCGCCATCACCACGGGCTTCGCGGAATCCTCAATCGCCGCCAGCAATCCATGCAGCGCGGGCAGCTTCGCCGGCTGACCCCACGCCGCGAATTCCAGTTCCTTGATATCGGCGCCGGCGATAAACGTCCGCCCCGCGCCAATCACGACGATCGCCTTCACCTCGGGATCGCCGTTCGCCTCCCCGATTGCCGCTTCCAGTCCCTCCGGCACACCCGGACTCAGCGCATTCACCGGCGGATTATCGATCGTCACGACAGCCACGCCGCCGCGCTTTTCCAGCCTCACCAGAGCATTCATGAATTTTTCGGTTTTTGAAATGAAATAAGCGACCCGCCCGGAATCCGGCGTACCCAGTCTTCCACCGTATGGGTCAGATTCTGCCGCGCCACCCGCGAATGTTCGCGCGCCAGGCTCTCCGCCCGCGCGCCCTCGCGGTTTGCAATCGCTTCGATAATCGCCCGATGATGCTCCTGCGCGATCATCGAAAGCCGCGGCGAATGTTCCGACTCTGCCTGCCCGAACACCAGCGCGCTCGGCGCCGCAAATGGCAGCTTCACCACCTGCTCTATTGCCCGCATCAGCATCGGACTCCGCGCCAGCCGCCAGATCTCCGAATGGAATGCCTCGTTCAACTCCAGATATCGCGGAAAACTCCGCGCATCGATCGGCGTCATCTCTTCCATTTGCCGATAGAAGTCGCGCAGCGCATCGAGCTCGCTCTCATCGCGCAGGCGCTCCGCCGCCAGCCGCGCCGCCATCCCTTCCAGCGTGCCCCGCGTTTCAATCGCGTCCCACACATCCGCCAGCGTGAATTCGCACACCACAAATCCACCGGTCGGCCACGGACGCAGCAATCCTTCATTGGCCAGCCGGTCGAGTGCCAGCCGCAGCGGCGTTCGCGAAACGCTGACGTTCGCCGCCTGTAGTCGCGCCGCCAGCGGCAGTTCCGAAATGCGTTCCCCTGGCGCAAAGTCGCCGCGCAGCAGCATCTCCCGAATCGTGAGTACGGCGCGGTCGATCTGGCTGATCCCCGGCGAATTCAACGGACTGGATTGCGGCGCGCCCATAAGCAGACTGGAGCAATCTTATCCCGATCCATCGCCGCCAGGCAAGATTTTGCATGCAAAAAAGGCTTTCCATCTTGACTAACCCCCGCAGGATTGGCAATTATGAATCTGTTTGGCATGCAGAATCAGGGAGTCTGAATCATGTTGAGAAGCACCGTCTGCCTCATCGCCGCGCTTTCCGCTCTTGCGCTTACCGCATCGGCGCAACCTCCCGGCGGTTCCGGCCGCGGAGGCGGTCGTGGCCGCGGGCCTGCTTTCGTTTCGCCGCAGGTTAACCCAGACCGCACCATCACTCTCCGCTTCCGCGCGCCGAATGCGAAGGAAGTCGATGTTATCGGTGAGATCGACGGCAAGAATCATCCGATGACAAAGGACGCGAACGGCGTCTGGACCGCCACCATCGGCCCGCTCGCGCCGGACGTCTACAACTACCAGTTCCAGGTGGATGGCGTGATTGCCATGGACCCCCAGAATCCCTCCGTCAAGCTCGGCTTCGGCGGCTTCCCGCCGGCCAATCTGGTCGAAGTCCCCGGCGATGGCGCCGTCTTCGATGACGTGAAGCCCGTCCCGCACGGCACGGTGCGCTTCGAAATCTACGATTCGAAAACCATTGGCGCGCCCCGCACTCTCTGGATTTACACGCCCCCTGGCTACGACAAGGGCAATCAGAAATACCCCGTCTTCTATCTCCTCCACGGCTCCGGCAATATCGATTCCAGCTGGGTTCTCACCGGTCGCGAAAACATCATCATGGACAATCTGATCGCCGAAGGAAAATCGAAGCCGATGATCATCGTCAATCCGCTCGGCTATGTGGAAGAAGGCGTCGGTCTGGGCCCGGTGCGTCAAGCCGACGCAACCGCCACAACAGGCCGCGGCGGGCAGGGAAATGCGTTTGGCGATGATCTCATCAACGACGTCATTCCTTACGTCGAGAAGAACTATCGGACACTGAAAGACGCCGACCATCGCGCGCTCGGCGGTCTCTCCATGGGCGGCGGCCAGACGATCTCGGTCGGCTTCCCGCACCTCGATCTCTTTCACACTCTCATCATCATGAGCATGGGAGCCCAGAACGCCGACAAAACTTATCCGATGTTCTTCGATAATCCCGCCGCGACCGACAAGAAGCTGAAGCTCCTCTGGCTCGGCATCGGCAAGGACGACAATCTGGTCGGCCCGCTCGAGAAATCGCTCGAAGCCACGCTGGTCGCAAAAGGAATCAAGCACGTTCACTCCGTGTCGGAAGGCCGGCACGAATGGGTAGTCTGGCGCCACGCGCTCTACGAAGTCGCGCCCCAAATGTTCAGGTAGAGGAGATCTCCATATATGTGGAAGAAGATCGTAGTCATCGTTGCGCTGGGCGCGCTCAGCATCTGGGGACAGCCTCCCGCCGGCGGGCGAGCCGGTTCCGGCCGCGGCGGCCGTGGATTCGGTGGTCCGCCCGCCGTCAAGTCGCCTGAGATCTCAGCCGAAGGCAAAGTCACCGTCCGCCTCCGCGCGCCCAACGCGAAGGAAGTGACCGTAACCGGTCTCGGCCAGGGAGTCACTCTCACCAAAGATGACGCCGGCGTCTGGAGCGCCACAACAGACGTCCTCAAACCCGACGTTTACATGTATCAGTTCCGCGTCGATGGCGCCACAGTGAATGATCCTTCGAACCCGCACCTCGCCACGTCATACGGTACCGGGGGACGCAGCGTTCTCACCGTTCCCGGCGCGCCGTGGTCGCCGAAGCCGGGCGTAGCCGCAGGCGCCGTCACGCGCCATCCTTATCATTCCGATCTGATCGGCGATGACCGTGATTTCTTCGTCTACACGCCGCCCAACTACGATCCGCACCGCAAAGAGCCCTACCCGGTTCTCTATCTCCTCCACGGTCTCGGCGACGACGCGCAATCCTGGCTCACGCAGGGCAACGCCAATATCATCCTTGACAACCTGGTCGCCGAAGGCAAAGCAAAGCCGATGATCATGGTGAACCCGCTCGGCTACGGTCATCAGGGCGGTGGCATGGGACCCACCGACATGATCGTTCACTTCGCCGACGGCCTGATCAATGAAGTGATGCCGCGCGTCGAGAAGGAATACAACGTCGCGAAAGATCGCGACCATCGCGCCATTGCCGGCCTTTCGATGGGCGGCGCCGAAGCCACCTTCACCGGCCTGAATCATCTCGATAAGTTCGCGTACGTCGGCTCCTTCAGCGGCGCCTACGTCATGTGGCCCGGCATCAACGGCGCCGGTGGACGCGGCCGTGGCGGCCAGCCCGGAATCCCCTCCGAAATCATCGATAAGGATTTCGCCAGCCTGACCGCGAGATCCAACTCCCAGATCAAACTGCTCTGGATCGTCTGCGGCACGGCCGACAGTCTGATCGGCGTCAACCGCCAGTTCAAAGACTGGCTCACCGCGCGTAACGTGAAGTTCACGCAGGCGGAAGTGCCGGATATGGCGCACGTCTGGCCCCTCTGGCGCCAGAACCTGACCGACCTCGCCCCCCAACTCTTCCGCTAAGTGGGGCAGATTGTAAATCTGCGGCCGATTGCGAATCGGCCAGGTCTGTAGCGGTTGATCGCAGAGGCCGATTCGCAATCTGCAGCTCAGGTAACAAACCCAGTACTCCCTGGGAAATTTTTATTGCGCCACTCCTCGCGGATGCGGATATAATCATCTGACATCCGGTGCGTACCAGGGCGTTGCAGTCGAAGTTTCCGGCGCTGTCGCGACTCGCGATTCTGATCGCGGCCTCTGCTTTTCTCTACGCCGCGGAACTGCCTGCCCCGCGCCCCGCGCTGTTCTCCGATTACCCCTTTGACGCATGGGCCGCGGCTCCCGGCCATTCCTCCATGAAGTGGGAAGTCCATGTGCTTCCGGCTCAGCTCTCCGTTCATCAGCGTCTGATTCAACGAATTGAAACCGTGGTTCCGGGCAGCGAGCTCGCAAAGCGCCGGGGCCGCGGCGAACTGGCCGTCCTCATGCGCTTTGAGGATTCCGAAGGTCATCAGTGGCGCGCGGGCAATCATATGAGCCTGCGAGCCGTCGAGCCCGCCGTGAAATCCCAGGAGTTGACCTTCACCGCCGCCGCCTTCATCCGCCCTGGCGACTACACCGTTTCCATCGCTCTCGCAGACAGCGAAACCGGCGAACACAACTTCACCCGCCGCCAGCTTCATATCGCCCCGCTGAAGTCTGACCCGCTGCCCGGCTCCTGGGCAAATCTCCCTGCCGTTGAAATCATCCACATCTCGGAAGGGCCCGATTCCTGGATACTTCCCTCCGTTCACGGTTTGCTGCAACTTCCGTTGCGCCATAGCCCGGACGCGGAATATGCCGAACCGGCGCCGCTGCGGGTCAGTGTGAATGCCGCGCCAGTCCGTACCACAAATGCGGCTTATGTCCTGCCGTCCCGCGAGAAACCAGCCGCCGCCCCCAACGTCGAGATCCTGGTCAATACTTCTCCTTCCGAACGGTACGCCGATATTTCCAGTTCGATGCGCCGCAACATGGCCGCCGTGATTCCCGCTCTCAAGGTCCTCAGCGGTATCGGCGCCAACGCGCATTCGCCGAAGGCCACCATCATGGACCTGACCCGGCATCGCATCAGCTTCGAAACTCCCGATGCCGCATCTCTCGACTGGAACGCACTCGGCAAAGCGCTGCGCGAAACCAATCCCGCCATCATCGATGCGAAGATTCTCGCGCAACATTCTTCCATGCGCGAATATTTCACTGATGAGATCGCGCGCCGCGCCGGCCAATCCGGCCCACCCCGATGGCTGATCGTTCTCAGCGGCTCCTTCTCGTTCGGCGCGCAGGAGGAAACCCCGCTTCCGCAGCTCGCGCCGGATCCGAACCGCCATATCGTTTATTTCCGCTTTGTTCCGCAATTCGGTTCCAGCGGTCTCCCGCTCACCGCCGGCGCCAGCACGCGCATCGCGCCCCCGCACCGCGTTCACGGTCCCACCCCCGGTCTCGGAACGCTCATTCCCTTCGGACCCTCCCACCACTCGCGGGACGGCGACGCCCTTTTCCCCGACGATTTTGAGCGTATTCTCAAGACTATGGGCGCACAGGTTGTGACGGTCACGAATCCGGAAATATTCCGCAAGTCTCTGGCATCTCTCCTCGATCAGATCTCCGCCGATTAAACGAAATCGGGTCTGCTCGATGAAATCCGCCGCGCTTCTGCTCTGCTTGCTCTTTACCCTTTTCGCGCATGCCCAGCGTGGCGGCAACCCGCTGTTCTCCCGCTATCCGTTCGATGCCTGGGCTGCGGAAAACGCGAAGCCCGGTATTCGCTGGAGCACCGAGCTCGAAACCGCGCATGTCACTCCCCACCAGCGCCTGTCCGCGCGCCTCCATATCCACCTCGATGATTCCGAACTGAAGCGTCGCTCCGGTGGGCAGTTCGTAGCGTTCGTCCGCATCGAGGATATTTCCGGCGCGCGGTACCAGACCGCGAACACATTGTGGGTCACGCCTCTGCATGGTTACGGTGACCTGACCGTGACCTTCACGGCGTTCTTTCTTCCCGGGGATTACGTCGTCTCGCTCGCCGTCTGTGACCCGAAGACTCTCGCCCACAGTTTCACGCGACGGCGCTATCGAGTCCCGCCACTCAAATCGGACCCGCTCGCCGTCGCATGGAAAAGTCTGCCCGCCGTCGAGTTCATCCAGCCGGATTTCATTCCGTACTCGTGGTATCAGCCGCAGTTGCGCTCGGTAGTACGGCTGCCTGTCGCAAACCAGAAGCCCATCCGCATCGAACTGCTCGTCAATATCACCCCGTCGAATCTCGGCTCGCTCAACCAGTTCCGTGGCAACATGCAGGTGGTCATTCCATCCATGAAGGTGCTGATGGGAATCGATCCCGCCGCCGGATCCGTCGGTCTCAGCATTGCGGATATCAACCGTCAGGCGCTGGTCTATGAGCAGCCTAATCTTCGCGTTTCGAATATTGGACGAGGTGAATGGTCCCGTCTCCGGGGCATCCTCAATGACTTCAGCACCGCAAAAGTGGAGGCCCGGACGCTCGCCGCTCAGCGCCGCATGCTGGGCTTCGTTTCGAGTACGGTGTCGAACCTGCTCGCGCCCACCGATCCAACGCGAGTTCTGATCGTGCTGAGCGCGCCCGTCAATTTCACGCATCAGGAAACCGCGCCGCCCCCGGAACTTCCCCCGGACCCCCGCCGCCACGTCTTTTATCTCCGCTACGCTCTTTTCGCTCCTCCCCACACCGTGGAATGGCGCGACAGCTTATTCGCCGACGATATCGAGCGCATCCTCCGCCCGCAAGGCGCCCGCATCTTCCGCATCACGACTCCTGAACAATTCCGGAAAGCGTTGGCCGCCATCCTCAGCGAAATCGCATCCATCTGACAGGGGCAGGTTGCTTACCTGCCGGCCGATTGTGAATCGGCCGAATCTCTCCACCCCCACTCCACTAGAATGGTATTTCGTTTTCACAACCCCACAGGAGAAGGAATGCAGAAGGAAACTTGCGATATCGGACTGATCGGACTCGCCGTCATGGGCCAGAATCTGGTCCTCAACATGAACGACCACGGATTCAAAGTAGCGGTCTACAACCGCACTGTCTCCAAAGTCGATGAGTTCATCAATAACGAGGCCAAAGGAACCGAAATCGTCGGCGCCCGTTCCATCCCCGAATTCATCGCCGCCCTCAAGCGCCCCCGCCGCGTCATGATGCTCGTCAAAGCCGGCCAGGCGGTAGACGACACCATCGAATCCGTCCTCCCCCATCTTGAAGCCGGCGACATCGTCATCGACGGCGGCAACTCGCTCTTCACCGATTCCAACCGCCGCGTCGCCGCGCTCGCCGAAAAAGGCATCCTCTTTATCGGTACCGGCGTCTCCGGCGGCGAAGAAGGCGCGCGCAAAGGTCCCTCCATCATGCCCGGCGGCAGCCCGGAAGCCTGGCCGCACGTCAAAGACATTTTCCAGTCGATAGCCGCCAAAGTGGAAGACGGAACTCCGTGCTGCGATTGGGTCGGCGAAGCCGGCTCTGGCCACTACGTCAAGATGATCCACAACGGCATCGAGTACGGCGACATGCAGCTCATCGGCGAAGCCTATCAGCTCCTCAAAGACGGCCTCGGCCTCTCGCCCGATGAACTCCATCAGGTCTTCGCCGAATGGAACAAAGGCGAGCTCGATAGCTACCTCATCGAGATCACCGCTGAAATCTTCGCCAAGAAGGACGAAGACGGCTCCCCGCTCATCGACAACATTCTCGACGCCGCCGGTCAGAAAGGCACCGGCAAGTGGACCTGCGTTTCCGCTCTCGATACCGGCATGCCGGTCACCCTCATCGGCGAAGCGGTGTTCGCGCGCTGCCTCTCCGCCATCAAGGACGCCCGCGTCGAAGCCTCCAGAGTTCTCGCCGGCCCGAACGCCGCCAAAGCAACCGACCGCGCGGAGTTTGTCGAAGACGTCCGCCGCGCCCTTTTCTGCTCCAAGATCATTTCCTATGCGCAGGGCTACATGCTGCTCACTGCGGCTGCGAAGGAATACAAATGGAACCTCAACATGGGCGGGATCGCGCTGATGTGGCGCGGCGGTTGCATCATCCGCAGCCAGTTCCTCGGCCGCATCAAAGAAGCTTTCGACAAGAATCCGAGGCTCACCAACCTCCTTCTCGATAGCTACTTCAGCGAAACGCTCAAAAAATATCAGGAATCCTGGCGCCGCGCCTGCGTCCGCGCGATTCAGCACGGCGTTCCGGTCCCGGCCTTCTCTACGGCTCTGTCTTTTTATGATGGATTCCGCACCGCCCGGCTTCCCGCGAACCTCCTCCAGGCTCAGCGCGACTTTTTCGGCGCCCACACCTACGAACGTGTGGATAAACCGCGCGGCGAGTTTTTCCACACCAACTGGACCGGCCGCGGCGGCCGCGTCGCCTCATCGACTTACAACGCTTAACAATCCAAAAGGCTTACAGAGGGCTCCATTCCGAGCCCTCTGTTATCCTGAACTTTAACCCCCACGCAAACGCGTAAATCTGAAGGAGAACCATCCGCA
>CAZWTH010000347.1:0-15262 GCA_964636715.1 uncultured Solibacteraceae bacterium
ATTCTGCTTTGCTACGGCGTGGTCGGCCCGCTGGCCGCGAATCTGGAAAAGACGACGGAAGCGGAATCGCAGTTCTATCAGGTGCTGCGCGCGGGCCTGATGTCATTCGCCAAAGGGATGGCGCCGATGATTGCCGTGGAATTCGCGCGCCGCGCGATCCCTCACAACGTTCGCCCCGCATTTACCGAAATGGAAAAAGCCTGTAAGGCGGGCGCCGGCGCGGCGGCCGCCAAGGCCGCTTAGTCCAAAGACGTTTTGTACTGAGGCGACATGGAACAGGCACCCATTATTGTCATCAAGCGTAAGAAGCAGGCCCACGGCCATCACGGCGGCGCGTGGAAAGTGGCTTACGCCGATTTCGTGACCGCCATGATGGCGCTCTTCATCGTGCTGTGGCTGCTGAGCAGCAGCGAACAGGTGCAGAAGGCGGTGGGCGGTTACTTCACGGATCCAACCGGCAGCGGCAAGGAACTGGGCAACGGACTGCGCGGCATCGGCGGTGAGAGTCTGACTGTCGTCAACAAGATGGACATGTCCAAGCTCAAGGACAGGCTCGATCAGGCGGTGAAGCAGACCGCGCCACTACAGAAGATCAAGGAGCACGTGGTGATGACGGTGACCGGCGAAGGTCTTCGCGTCGAACTGACCGAAGGCCAGCAGGCCGGATTCTTTTTTCAGTCGGGCAGCCCGGACCCGAGCGGTATGGGGAAGGATATGCTGAGCACGCTGGCGGCGGAGATTGGAAAACTGCCGAATACCGTGATCATTGAAGGACATACGGATAACAAAGCGCTGTCCAAAAAAGATTACACGAACTGGGAGCTCTCCACGGATCGCGCCAATACGGCGCGCCGCTGGATGGAGCAGAACGGCATGCGTCCGGATCAGGTAGTGCAGGTGCGTGGCTATGCCGATCAGAAGCCGCGCGATTCGACGAGTGCGGACGATCCTTCGAACCGGCGCATCACGGTCATCATTCAGAATCCGGAAGATAAGACCGGGTTTGGGGCGGAAGGCGCGACGGGAGCGAAGGCGGGTACCGGCGCTCCGGCGCCAGCGGCTCCGAAGCCGTCTCCGGTTCCGGCGAAGAAGTAGTCCGCGCGGGTCTTGTTCGAAAAACAGAGACACTGGTGCTGTAAGAAAACGTCGCGGCGGCCGGGGGACAGTTTCTTAGTCTGCCGTATCCGGCCGCCCGTGAATCGAATGGCATCTCCCAGGATCCGAAGCCGAGCGGTTAGTTGATGTTGATGCCCGCCAGCGTGATCCACACGTTGATCTTCCATCCTCTGGAGCCGCACGCCACGTCTTTCGCTCGCGCCGGCTTGATCAGGCCTGCCTGAAAGTTCTCCCGCCGTTATTGGCGAGCGGGAGTCCAGTATCACTTCAATCGACGTCTCCTGCGCAGGAAGTTTCGTCAGAGCAAAGCTAGCATGGGCGGAAAAGCGATTTGAGGGGCTGCGATTGCAAGGTATTCAAAAGAGGGGAAATATAAATTTGGTTTTTGTGAACTGTGAAAGATTTGCTGCACTAAATTGGTAGCCAGATAATCTGGTCGACCCATTCAGATGCTGCCGACGCGACCCAGATCAGCACGATACTTTCGATAATGCTACTAACCGCAGACTCCTGAGGGACCATCAGTACACCGGGGCTGTGATTACCCTCCTGCAGAAAGTCGCGGAAGTGCCGCGTCATCGTATTTGTATCGTGAGTGATCAGAATACGGCCCTGCGTGGCCGCGAGCCTCAGGACATGTGGATCGGGCAGCGCGTCCAGATCAGCATCGATTGCGCTGGCGAAATCAACAGCAGGTTCGCGCCGCAGGACGCCCCTGCGAATCGAACTGCGGAGGTCGTTATCGGCCTGAAACCGCGGCCTCACCGATTGGGGCCGAAAGCTTCAAACTGATTACGGGCCGCGTCGAGGCGTTCGCGCAGTCCGGCTGGCAGCGGCGGAGCAGCGCGGCGTTCCGCTTCGAAGCGCTGGATCTGACGCATGCGATAAGCGTCGATTGCAGGCTGATTGTCGAGGTACGAGGCAATCGCTCCATACACCTGAGCAAGTGTCAGGTTTTCGAATTCCTCCAGAATTGCTTCCGGCGACAGCCCTTCGTTGAAGCACTGCACAATGGAATCGAGAGACACGCGGGTTCCTGCCACATAGTAGCCGCCATCCCGCTCCTCTATATATCGCTTCGCCATCTACGCCAATTATAGACGGGTTCCGACGTGAGGCGGCTCAGCGCCGGCCGCCGCGTCCACCGCCACCACCATGTGACCCACCGCCTCCTCCTCCATGGGAGCCACCGCCTCCTCCGAAGCTACGGGCTCCACCTCCGCCACCGAAGCTTCGCGCGCCTCCGCCGCCCATACTACGCGCCGCGGGAGCAGACATGCGCGGCGCCGACATGCGAGGCGCGGATTGGAAGCTGCGCTGCGGAGCGGAGCGGAAGTTCTGCTGCGGCGCAGCGCGGAAATTCTGCTGCGGAGCGGAGCGGAAGTTCTGTTGCGGAGCGGAACGGAAGTTCTGCTGCGGAGCCGAACGGAAATTCGCGTGTGGAGCCGATTGGAAATTCCGCTGCGCGCCCTCCGACCGGATGCTCTGCCCGCGGAAACTCTGGGCGCCTGCGCCCACTCGTTGCTGCGGCGTTGTCGAGCCGCGGAAGCCATTCGCTCCGTTCTCGCGGAAACTATTCGATCCATTGAAGCGCGATCCGTTCGATCCATTCACACGGGACCCGTTGAAGCCGTTCGAATTAAAGCCATTCGAAGCACCGCGGAATCCATTGCCGCCGCCACCGAATGTATGCCAATTCCCGGAGCGGCCCTCGTTGATCCGCGCCGCGTGTTCCGCGCCGCCGAAGCGATGGGCCACACTCGACGGGTAGCCCGCGCCCCAACGATGACCCGGGTCATGCGCCCATACGTTATGGCCTCCGCCGAATCCGCTGTGGCGATAGTGATAGCGGTCGAAAAATCCGCTGTTGACATAGATGTTGTGTCCGAACCAGTTGGGACGCCATCCCCAGCCCCAGCCACCGTAACTCCATCCACCCCAACCACCGAAGTAAAAGCCGATGTCGATGCCCGGCTCGAACCAGTAGCCGTCCGGGTAGTAAAGAGGCGGGTACGCGCCGTAGCCGTACACATAATAGGGATCGTAAGAGGGGACGTAGATGACTTCCGGATTGGCTGGCTGAATCTCAATCGCCGACTGTCCGTTGTCATAGTTCGTACTAACGGTTTCCTGCTGGTTCGATTTCAATTGCCCGTTGGCCTGCGCGCGCTGGCGCATGTTCTGAACAGCGTTCATGACGTCCCCCTGCTGAGCGAGGAAGGCGTTGCCCAGGTCGGTGGTCCAGCGGATATCCTGCGTCAGAAGGTTCATGACGTTCGGCATGGCGACCAGCGCCTGCACGCTCGGGTCCCAGTCCTGCTGTTTCGCGGCATCCATCAGCGCCTGGCCGCTGAGATTGACGGTCTTCAGCCACTGCTGCGCTTCCACGAGTTCAACAGGATAAGTGGAGGCGGCGAGAACCTGGCCGAGCAGCGGATCGGGATAGAGAGCGACTGGGGCGACGAGATCGTCAAGCTGTTGCGCAGAAAGAGTCTGGGCGGGCTGCGCGGGTGGGGCAGGGGCGATCTGTTCATCAGGCGGCGGGTTCTGCGCCGGGAGGCTGCCTGCGAGCGCCAGCGCGATCACCGTTAAAGTACCTGTACGGAACCACTGAGCCGCGTGACGTTTCATGTTTGCCTCCTTAACCTCGTCTTTATAGACGCGGGGGGCGGCGATCGCGTTGTGAAATCGTTTTAATGTGAGGTTACGCCCGGCGAATCCAAGTCGAGCAGCAGGCGCCTCTCAGAATGGACGACGCCGAGTCGAAGATGGTCGAGCCATCCGCGACGGCCAAAAATACAGTCGGACGCTCCGGTATCGAGACGCGCCCGGAATTCGACGCTGCGCTCTCCACGGATCAGACGCACCGGTACCAGAATGCCCGCTGGGCTCTCTTCGTATTGATACTCTGCACTGAATTCCAGCGACGTCAATCGATCCATCCGCCTGCGAACGGCGCCGCTTCATCGGGAGGCACGAATGTCAGGAATGGTGACTTATCGCCAGCTGCGCGAGCTTGTTCATAGAGCTGTTTCGGATTCGAGCCGCTCGCGATTACCTTGTTGCCCTGTCTGAATGGCGCTGCGCGCCACAAGCAACCATGAAAAGCCCGCCAATAGCGCTTCTAGTGTTATCAATAATTTGCGGCGGGCTTTCAATGGTGCAGTACCACCCATTTACCGATGAACTCCGCGGCCGGCTTTGCCAGCCAGGCCATCTCGGCGGATCGATCGCGCCGGGCAACCCTGCGCGCCGCCGAGTTCATTCCTCTACTTTCATGCAACCAGGCGTTCACTGCGGTCGCGACGAGCGCATCCACACTCACACCTCGCGCATCCGCTTCCGCGCGGAGCCCGGCCTCGACTTCCGGAGCAAGCTGAATACTCATAGGGATCCCACTAATAGAGGATAGCGAATCCCGAGCCGAACTATTGCGCCGCTGTCCCGGCAGAATCCGCCGTCAGGAACAACTGCGAGATTGGCACGTTCGATGGGGTGGTGCCCGCCGCGATCGCCAGGAGTTCGCCGCGATCTTCCGCGAGCTTCTTCTCGACGAAGTCGACGCCCTCGGCCGTCAGGCAATAGTCGCTGTCATTGGCGCGGGCGAAACCCTTTTCGCAGTTGTACCAGATCGAGAAACCGAGTTCGCCCTGCGTACAGCCGGTCATTTGTTCCAGATCGTACAGCGAGAGGCCGGGGAATTCGTAGTTGCTGGTCCGCTTGCGATAAAGCAGACACAGAATCGCCAGCCGACGGTTCTGCTCGCCCAGCACGCCTGAAAAGAAATCGCTCGACCGGAACTGAAAGCGCGGCGTGGAGCGGGCGGCGACGCGCTCATTGTCATACGCCATCTTCTTCTGCGGGTCGGCCAACACGCGGTATGCTTCGGAAATCCGGAGGAACGTGTCGGCGTTACCCGTATCCACGTTGTCCGGATGGAAACGCCGCGCGAGCTTCTTGTACACCCGCTCGATCATCTCGGGCGAGGCATCGGGACCGAGCCGAAGCAACTCATAATGATCGGCCGCGTAGGGATCGTCCTGATTCGTCGTGGTGCGCGCGAGGAACTTCAGACCGAGCACGTAGATGCTGCGCTGCCACGTGCAGTGGCGCACTTCGGCGAGCGCGGAAACATGAAACGCCGGCGCCCAGACGATGACGCTCGCGCCTTCCGGAATCTCCACCGGGCATTCGATCGCGACGCCGTTCTCCGAAATATCGATGGCGCGGCATTGCTCGTACAGTTTCTCGCCGTCATCCGTCTTCCAGCGAACTTCCACAGAGCAATCCGTGGCGCGCCGCTCCTCAGCGCGCTGCTGTGCATATACCTCGGGCACTACTTTTTTATAGCGCGTGGAGCGGCCGGTTCACCAGTATTCGTTGGTGAAACTATCGATGGTTAACGGCGATAAGATAGAGGCACTATGTCGATGTTTTCGAGTATTTTCCGAACCGGACTGGCCATCCTGGCGACGGCCGCGGGCGCGGCGGCGCACCATTGAAAGCCCGCCGCAAATTATTGATAACAATAGAAGCGCTATTGGCGGGCTTTCATGGTTGCTTGTGGCGCGAAGCGCCATCCGGACAGGGCAACAATCCCGTGCTGCCTGACAGCGCCACTAAGATTTCCGATCACGTGTGGGCCATCATGGGGTGGCCGAATATCGGGATTGTCGTGGGGGGCAACGCCGTGCTGGTGGTCGATACCGGTCTCGGCCCGAAGAACGGCGAGACGATCTCGCGCGTGGTGGAGAAACTCGCGCCTGGCAAGAAGATCTACCTGACCACAACGCATTTCCATCCGGAGCACGCGAGTGGAGACGCCGGCTTCCCGGCGGGGACTGTGCTGATCCGCGATGAAGTGCAGCAGCAGGAAATGGAAAAACACGGCCAGGAAATGATCGACTCATTCGCCAGCCGCTCGCCGCAGCAGAAGGAACTGCTCTCGACCGTGAAGCTCCGCAAGCCGGATGAAATTTTCGACAAGGAAAAGAAGCTCGATCTGGGCGGCGGGGTCTCCGCGCGCCTGCTCTGGTACGGCGGCGCGCACACCAAAGGCGACGAACTCATCTTCGTGGAGCCCGACCGCACGCTGATCTCCGGCGACGTGGTGCAGAACAAGACCATGCCGAATATCTACGGCGACGGCGGCACGCCTGCAAGCTGGCTGGCGGTGGTGGAGAAAATCGAAGCGCTTCATCCCGCGCACGTTCTGCCGGACCACAGCGCGCCTGGCGATGGCTCGCTGGTTGCGGCCGAGCGCGATCTGATTTCCGATATCCGCACACGAGCGCTCGAGCTGAAGAAACAGGGCGCGCCGGCGGCGGATGCCGGACGCCAGATCACCGCGGAGCTGAAGACAAAACACCCCGACTGGCCGAACACCAACGCGGGCGGGTTCGTCAACAGCGTTTACGCGGAACAGTAGACCGAGCGGTTACTGCAGCTTGATACTGCCCTTGCCGGCCGAGCCTTCGTAGACCAGTTCCACTTCGTGAATGCCCTTCGCCTGGCCGGAGTACTTAAAGAAGAGCAGGCCCGCCACAGGAAGGGCACGGTCGCCTTCGGGCATAGCGGCGGCGCCAACCTGCTGGCGCATGGCACGCTCCATTTCGGGCGGAATGTGGATCACAGGGGGCGTATTATCCTGTTCGCCGCCATTGTTGAGGCCGCCGCGGGATTTCTGTTTTTCTTTTTGATCCGGCGGCGTCCAGGAGGGATCGCGCAGGTTGCGGGAGAGCGCAGCAAATCCCTCAGAAGGAATCGGCGACTTTTTGCCGTTGATGCGAATCGAAAAGTCGGTGGCGGCAATGGTGGCGCGAGCGCCGGGCGCTCCGAAAACGCCGACCTCCACGGTGACGTAATCATCGGCCGTCAGGGTGGATTCGAGAGTGGGTATGTCGTGACTGTCGAAATCGGCGCCGATGTTGAGCGCGCCGACTTTGCCGTGCCCCATGTATTCGGCGGCGCTGCCGCGGGGGGGAATGCCTTTGGTGGCGCGGGGAGCAGGGGCTTCGGGCGCGGGAGTAGTCTGCGCGCCGAGCATGGCGCACAACGCCACGGCCGCCCCACAGAGGGAAAATCGAAGAGAAAACTGCATTTCAGTCAACAGTCTATCGTAATCGAGCAGAAAAGGAGTTACATTGGAACCACGGATTGACTATCAGAAAGCCCTGCCGCCCGAAGCGTTGCGCGCGTTTTATCAGGTGGAGCACGCTGTCCACAAGAGCGGACTGGACCCGAAACTGCTGCATCTGCTCAAGATGCGGGCGTCGCAGATCAATGGATGCGCGTTCTGCCTGGACATGCACAGTAAAGATGCGCGGCTGGCCGGGGAAACCGAGCAGCGGCTCTATGGGCTGAACGCCTGGCGCGAAACTCCTTATTACACGGACCGGGAGCGGGCGGCGCTCGAATGGACGGAGGCCGTCACGCTCATTTCGCGCGATCAGGCGCCGGACGACCTGTACGAAAAAACGCGGCAGTTCTTCAATGAGAGCGAATTCGCCGCGCTGACGCTGGCGATCGTGATGATCAACAACTGGAACCGGATCGCGATTTCGTTCCGCGCTGTGCCGGGGTCATACGAGCCGCCGCAGGCCGCCAAAAAAACCGAAGCTTAGCTCAATTCCCGGCTGGCGTCTTTTCGACGTGGTCAACCACCAGCACATCGAAATCCTGAGCGCCTTTCTCGAGTTGCAGCCCGAGACGATCGAGGGCCGTTGCAAGGTCCGGTAGCGGAGTGGCGCCATCCATTGCCCCGGCGTCGCTCCATTTCAGGGTGAACTGGTAATTTCCAGTCAGCCCGGTCTCATCGATAACCGATTCGTGCAGGAAGTTCTGCAGAGCGCCGCTCAGTGTTTTCGCAGACGCCACATCTTCTGTGGCCAGCGTGAAGCGATGCCTGGAGAAACTCCCGCGCATACCTTGACCCCGATTGGTGTTCGGCGCCGGATTCAGCTTGAACCCTCCCTCGGCAACTTTCAGTTTGTTTGCGGGAAGGGAGCGGGTTTCGTGGTGGACTTTCAGGCCCATGCGATCCACCATCAGATTCCGCAACATCACCGCGAATTGCTCTTCCGATGTTCCCGGCGGCACAGTCGCGGCGACGTCGAACCTGGGACTATCCGACGTGAGCCAATCGGGGCCGAAAATCTGAAAGCTCGTTTTGCCGTACGCCCACTCCAGTACTTCGAGCAATCTTGTCTGAAGATCGCGGAATGACGGATCGTCGGTGGTTCGGCCGCCGCACATCGCGCCGATGCAGCCACTCAGTTGCCCCTCGACAGCGGGTTTTATTGACGCGGCCGGGAAACGGGCCGTGTTATCCACCGGCGACTGCGCGAGCGCCAAAGACGTTGCGCTGAGAATGGCTATTAAATAAAGGAAAAATTGTCGCAATTTCACCTCGCGTTAAAAGGCGTATCGCAACTATAGCAATGTTTTGAGGAAGGACCTGAGGGCCGCTGCAAAACGATCTGGCTGATCGTAGAGAACACCATGGCCGGCATCGTGTATTTGTTCGAACTGTAAGCGCGGATTCAGATTTTGGAGTTCGCGGGCGGTATCAAACGAGACAACGCCTCTCTCCGCAAGCACCAGGAGGATCGGAACGTCAATCTCGCTCACGAGCGTCCTGTATTCCGGGGTCGGCGGCGTGAGAACATCAAAGGCCTGTATTCGGGTTTGGAACCTCGCCTCCGCCAGGAGTTCGATGATCTCCGGCGTACGATGTGGATGGCGTTCGCGTAGCTGAGCCAGCACGTTGTCCTTTGTGGAGGCGAGCAGCCGGCGGTGCTCTTCGCGGACATCGCTCTCATGAACTTCGCGCTGACGCTGGGGGCTCAGGAAAGTGGGGTCCGCGAGAATAACGCCGCGAATGTCCGCGGTTTTTTGACTCGCTATCACGGCGGCGGTCATGCCTCCCATCGAATGGCCGGCCAGAACGGGCGCCACGAGGCCGAGTTCCTGGATGAGCGCAACCGCATCTCCCGCGAAATCTTCGTAGCGATAGCCTTCGCGGGGCGTGCTCGACCTCCCGTGCCCTCTGGCGTCCGGCATCACGACATCGTATTGAGGTTCGAGAGCGCGGGCTACGGGAATCCAGCAGGCGCCGCTACCGGCCAATCCGTGAAGCAGGACCATCGCGGGCTTATCCCCGCCGGTTCTCCGATAATGAATATGGCTGCCGTTTGCTTTACAGACTCCGCTGGTCCACGCTGTCATTTCCCGTGGACAGTGTACGCCCCCACCGCCGCTCCGCCTGATCGCGTATATTGGCGGAGGACCCATTTTATGCAGAATCGCCGCTCTTTTGTCGCAACCACCGCCGGCATGACGTTGCTGGCCGCGAGCCGGAATGCCGCGGCGGCGCCATCGCAGGCGGCCGCCTGGGACGAAGTTCCGAAGATTCTCGCGCGCATCAAGCCTCCCGTTTTTAAGAAGCGCGATTTCGATATCACGAAGTACGGCGCGAAACCCGGCGAAGCGAATGACTCCAGTGAAGCGATTGCGAAGGCCATCGACGCGTGCAACAAGGCGGGCGGAGGACGCGTCGTGGTCCCCGCCGGCGACTTCTACACGGGCGCGGTGCATCTCAAGAGCAACGTCAACCTCTATATTGCGAAGGGCGCGACGCTGAAGTTTATCCCGGATCCGAAAAAGTACCTGCCATTGGTCTTCACGCGCTTCGAAGGCACGGAGCTGATGAACTACTCGCCGTTCATCTACGCGATCGATCAGGAAAATCTCGGCATTTCCGGCGAAGGCACGCTCGATGGGCAGTGCAGCCGCGAAAACTGGTGGTCCTGGACTACCCAGAAGCCCTGGGGCAAACCGGCCGATAAGCCGATGGTGAACAGCCGCGCGATCCTGGGCGACATGGGCGAGCGCGACGTGCCGGTGAAAGACCGCATCTTCGGCGAAGGCCACTATCTGCGGCCGGTTTTCATCCAGCCCACGCGCTGCAAAAACATCGTGATTGAAGGCGTTACCATCCACAACTCGCCGATGTGGGAAGTCAGCCCGCTCTACTGCACGAACGTTACGGTGCGGAACCTGAAGATCGACAGTCATGGGCCTAACAATGACGGCTGCGATCCGGATTCCTGCAAAGACTTCCTCATTGAAAACTGCACGTTCAGCACGGGCGACGATTGCATCGCGATCAAATCCGGCCGCAATCGCGATGGACGGCGCGTGGCGGCGGCGACCGAGAACGTGATTATCCGCAATTGCGATATGGAAGACGGCCACGGCGGGCTGACGCTCGGCAGCGAAGTTTCGGGCGACGTACGCAATGTGTTCGTCGAGAATTGCCGGCTGAACAGCCCGCATCTCAATGAGGCTTTCCGGTTCAAATCGAACGCGATGCGCGGCGGAACGGTGGAGAACGCGTACTTCCGCAACATCACGATCGGCGAAGTGGCCGATGCGATCGTGCAGGTGGACCTGCTCTATCAGGAAGGCGCGAAAGGTCCGGAGCATCCGATCGTGCGCAATATCGATATCCGCGACGTAACGAGTAAGAAATCGAAATACGCGCTGCAACTGCGGGCATTTCCGGGCTCGCAGGTCAGCAACATCCATCTGGAGCGCTGCGATCTGCAGAATGTGGCGATGGATGACGTGGTGCAGGATGTTCAGAATCTGACCCTCACGGACGTGAAGGTCAACGGCAAAACCCGGACATAAGGAGACATATGAAGGACGCAAACAGGAAGTGGATTGTGGCTGGCGCGGTGGGTTCTCTCGCGCTCGCCGTGGGAATGGCGTATGCGCAGCCGCCGGGTGGATTTTCCGGGCGTGGTGGACGCGGAGCCGGCGGGTTCGGACGCGGCGGCCGCGGTCCGGCCCCCGTGATTTTCACGGCTGTCGACGCCGATAAAGATGGGTCAATCACGCGCGCGGAACTGAAGGGCGCGTTCGATTCGTGGTTCACGGCGGCCGACACGAAGAAATCCGGCGCGGTCACCGAAGACCAGCTTCTGAAGGCGCTCGAAGGGCCGATGCCGACGCAGGCCATCGTGAATGCGTTCGATACCTGGGGCAATTCGGTTCCGTTTACGGCGGCGCAGAATGAAGTTGACGCCATGATGGCGGCGCTGCCGACCGATGCCGGGGCGAAGCCGGCGAAGGCTCGCAAGGTGCTGGTGTTCGCGCACACGGGGCCCGGCGGCTGGGTACACGGCTCGATTCCGCTCACCGCGAAGACGGTGGAGGCGCTGGGCAACAAGGGCGACCTGTGGTCCACCACCATCAGCTACAACCTCAACGACATCACGGCGGCGAACCTGAAGCAGTATGACGCGATCTTCCTCGACAGCACGACTGCCTGCTTCCTGGATGACGCCGACGCGAAGGCAACGGCGGCGCGGCGCGCGGCGTTCCTGAATTTCGTGCGCAATGGCAAAGGGATCGCGGGCATCCACGCCGCGAGCGATTCCTACCACTGGGACTGCACGGCGGCCAGCCAGGCGGCCGCGACAACGCCGCAGCCCGACGCCGCGCATGTTCTGGCGGCGCAGTTCGTGGCGCAGGGCGACGCGAATCACGATGGCAAAGTGAGCCGTCAGGAACTGGCGTCGCTCGCCGATAGCTGGTACGACAAGCTCGATAGCAACAAGAGCGGCAAGGTCAGCCAGACCGATTTCGCCATGCGACTGAACCCCGGCGTGCTGCCCAATCCGGCGCGCGTGCAGCAGCCCTCGGCGGAAGCGGCCGAGCAGCAGTGGCCCGAAGTCAACAAGCTGATCGGCGGGTTCTTCAAATTCCACTGGCCCGATCCGCAGCTCATCACGGTGAAAATTGACGATCCGAAGAGCCCGCTGACCGCGATGTTCCACGGCCAGGAGTTCGAGATTCACGATGAGACGTACACGTTCAACCAGGACTCGTTCTCGCGCAGGAATGTCCACGTGCTGACCAGCATCGATTACGACAAGATGAGCGATGCGGACAAAGCGAAGGAGTCGCATCCGCGAACCGATCATGACTATGCGCTGAGCTACATCCGGCGCGAGGGCAAAGGCCGCGTGTTCTACGAAGGCCATGGCCACAGCGCCCGCGTTTACGCGATGACGCCGATGCTGGAGCACATCCGAGCGGGCATCCAGTACGCGCTGGGGGATCTGAAGGCGGACGACAGTCCGTCTGTCAAATAACCGGCGGTAAGCTGAGATACAGAGGGGTGAGGGCTGCGGCCTTCACCCCCTTTTTATTGGTGCAAAACCGGTTCCACAGTGCGATAGACTATTGCTCGGCACAGGAGACAACATGAAGCCAACAGGACTTTCCATGAGGACTTTAATAACGGCGGGCGCGGTGGGGACTCTCGCGCTGGCCGTGGGAATGGTATACGCGCAGGCGCCGGGCGGATCGGGACGCGGCGGGCGCGGCGGCGGTGGAGGGCGCGGAGTTGGCGCGCCGATGGCGGAAGCAGTAGATACGAACCACAATGACGCGGTGACGCGCGACGAACTGAAGGCGGCTTTCGACGCCTGGTACGCCGCGGCGGACAAGGCGAAATCCAACGGGATCACGCAATTCCAGCTTCAGGTGGCGCTCACGCCGGTGTTCAATCAGGCGAAGCCCGCTGACGTGTCGGCGATGGAAGCGGCGCTGCCCACCGCGCCTGCGGCAAAGCCGGTAAAAGCGCATAAAGTGCTGGTTTTTGGCAACGCGGCGGGATTCATCCACTCGTCGATTCCGCTGGCGGCGAAAACGGTGGAAGAGCTGGGCAAGAAGGGCAATCTCTGGACCACCACAATCTCCTACGACCCGGCCGATATCAACGCGGCCAATCTGAAGCAGTACGACCTGATCTTCCTTGACAGCACGACCGGCTGTTTCCTGGACGATCCGAAAGATGCGGCTGCGACCGCGGCGCGGCGCAAAGCCTTCATGGATTTCGTGAATGACGGCAAGGGCATCGCGGGCATCCACGCGGCGAGCGATTCGTATCACACCGATTGTTCGCACGTCGGCGGAGCGGGCGGCAGCGCGAACCCGGTGACAGCGTCGACTCTGATGATGACGCAGGGCGATACGAATGGCGACCAGAAGCTGAGCCGGCAGGAAATGGACGCGCTGGCGGCGGCGTGGTGGGACAAGCTCGACACGGCAAAGGCCGGAACGATCAGCCGGGAAGATTTCGCGACGCGCTTCAACGCTTCGGTTTCGCCGGCTCCGGCGGGCGGCGGGTTTGGCGGATTCGGTGGACGCGGCTTTTCGGGACGGGGCGGCGGGCGTGGACGGGGTGAGACCGCGGCTTCGGGCGAAAAGCGCGTGCCGCAGGGACAGACGCCTCCCGGCACGGTCCTCGACTGGCCGGAATTCAACAAGCTGATCGGCGGCTACTTCAAATTCCACTGGGTGTATCCGCAGCTCATCACGGTGAAAATTGACGATCCGAAGAGCCCGCTGACCGCGATGTTCCATGGCCAGGAGTTCGAGATCCACGATGAGACCTACACGTTCGCGCAGGATTCGTTCTCGCGCAAGAACGTTCATATGCTCACGAGCATCGATTACTCGAAGATGAGCGAGGCGGATAAGGACAAGGAGCCCGCCGCCACCGGGCGTACCGATGGCGACTATGCTCTGAGCTATATCCACAGGCAGGGCAAGGGACGCGTGTTCTATGAAGCGCATGGGCATGCCGAACAGATCTACGCGATGACGCCGATGCTGGAGCACGTCCGGGCGGGCATCCAGTATGCGCTGGGCGATCTGAAGGCGGACGACAGTCCATCACAGAAGTAGCGCTCGTTCCGGCTGGAATCGAAAGAGGCGGAGGCGGGATTCAGTCCCGTTTCCGCCTCTTTTTTTTGCGTTCACAAGTTTCGCAAAAGTTTTTGCCCCACGCTTACAGTGACTTGCGCATAACCCCGCTTCGGCGCGGCTGGCGGCATGCGTATTCTGTTGCCGTATGGATTCGCGCTACACTCCGCCACGAACCCGCCGTCATCCGATTCCGATCCGCCAAAGCCTGGCGAATATCCTGGCTTCGAAAATCGTAGGGCAGCCAGATGCGATTGAGGCGCTGGTCCCCTGCGTCGAGATGTTTCAGGCGGGACTTTCGCCGGAAAGCCGGCCGGCGGGAGTGTTCCTTCTGCTCGGCCCTACCGGTACGGGAAAGACCCGCACCGTGGAAGCGCTGGCCGAAACGCTGCATGGCAGCGAGAAGTGCCTGCTGAAGATCGATTGCGGCGAATACCAGATGGAGCACGAGGTAGCGAAGCTGATCGGAGCGCCTCCCGGATATCTGGGGCATCGCGAGACGCAACCGGCGCTCACGCAGCAGAAGCTGGCCGCTGTGGCGAGCGAAAAGTGCGGGCTTTCGCTCGTGCTCTTCGATGAGATCGAGAAGGCGGCGCCGTCGATGGCGCGCCTGATGCTGGGGCTGCTCGACCGCGGCATTCTGCGGTTGGGCGACAACAGCCAGGTGAACTTCGAGAAGGCGATTATTTTTATGACAAGCAACCTGGGGGCGCGGGAGATGATGCGGGAGATCGCGCCGGAGATTGGATTTCAGTCGGCCGTGGCGCCAACGGGGGAGGATGTGCTCCACCGGCTGGAGCGGGTGGCGATGAGTTCGGTGCGGCGGAAGTTTTCGCCGGAGTTTGTGAACCGGATCGATCGCGTGATTACGTACCGTCCGCTGGCTGCGGCGAATCTGGCGGCGATTGTGGATCACGAGATTGAGCGGCTGCAGCGGCACATCGTGAATCGCCTGGGAGCGCGCGCGTTCGCGGTGGAGGTTCCGTGTGGGGTGCGGCAATGGCTGCTGGAAACGGGGACGTCGCTCGAGTACGGCGCGCGCGAGTTGAAGCGGACGGTGCACCGGCATCTGACGCAGCCGATCGCGGCGATGGTCGCGCACGGGCAGATTGCGGAGGGGCAGAGCGTCCGGGTTTCGGTACGGCCGGATCGCAGGGCGCTGGTGCTGCGGGCGTCGCGAAAGGCATTAGGCGATTCGCCGAAGGTGGCGTAGTAACATACAAGTGCGGGGTGGAGCAGTCTGGTAGCTCGTTGGGCTCATAACCCAAAGGTCGAAGGTTCAAATCCTTCCCCCGCAACCAAACCAAATCAGTCGGGCTCTACGCACTTAATGGGGGCAGCCCAGCCTCCGACCGATTCTAAGAAC
>CAZWTH010000348.1:0-12569 GCA_964636715.1 uncultured Solibacteraceae bacterium
TGTACTTCTCGGGCGGCATCACGCAGAACGGCACTGACAACCAGGCTGAGCTGACCAAGGCCGTCAACGTCTGCAAGAAATCCAACGTAGTGATCGACACCATCGACGCGCGCGGCATGACGGCCTCGGCGCCTGGTGGCGACGCGACCACGAAGTCCGGCAGCGGGTCCGGCCTGTTTACCGCGGGCGCGGCGGGTTCTGGCGCGGGACGCGGCGGTGGCCGTGGCGGCGCCGCCAATGACTCCGCGCAGGAAACGCTGGCAACCCTCTCGGCCGATACCGGCGGCAAGCTGTTCGCCGAAAGTAACGACATCGCCGTCGGCCTCGAGCAGGCGCGCGACGATCTTTCAAGCTATTACATCCTCGGCTACTACAGCACAAATTCGAAGTCGGATGGCAAGTACCGAACCGTCAACGTAAAGCTCACGCGCGCCGATGTGGCGAACGCGAAGCTGGAATACAAACACGGCTACTTCGCCGATAAGGAATTCGGCAAATTCACCGAGGCCGATAAGGAAGATCAGCTCCAGCAGGCGCTCATCCTGGGCGATCCGATCACCGACCTCACGCTTGCAGCCGAGGTCAACTATTTCCGCCTCGCGCGCGACCGTTATTTCGTTCCGCTCAACGTGAAGATTCCCGGCTCGGAAATCGCGCTCGCCAAGAGTAAAGGCAACGCGAAAACCAGCCTCGATTTCGTGGGGCAGATGCGAACACCCAAAGACCAGATCGCCGCGCAGGTGGCCGATGGCATCACGATCCAGCTGGGGGAGCAATCGCTCGCGCAGCTCAATAGCGGAACCATTGCCTACGACACCGGCTTCGCCGTCCCGCCCGGGAGCTATAAGCTCAAATTCCTGATGCGCGAAAACGAAACCGGCAAGATGGGGACGTATGAGCAGACCGTGAATATCCCCGATCTGTCGGCGGATCAGCCGACCAGGATCAAGACCAGCAGCCTGGTGCTGAGCAGCCAGCGCCAGTCGCTCAAAGACGCGGTTGGCAAGGCGGATCCCAATTCGAAAGTCGAAGCCGCCAGCCCGCTCGTGTCGGATGGCCAGCAACTCGTCCCCAGCATCACGCGCGTGTTCCGCAAAAACCAGAACCTCTACGTTTACATGGAGGTTTACGATCCGACCCTCGGAGCCGACCAGAAGCCGAGCGTGGCCGCCACGCTGTCCTTCTACCGCGGTAAAAACAAGATGTTCGATTCCGAGCCGGTCTATCTCAACTCGTTTCTGCCGCAGCGCGGCCAGACCCTTCCGGTGAAGTTCATGGCGCCGCTTTCGAAGCTGCCGTCGGGCGTCTACACCGTGCAGATCAACCTGGTCGACGAGAACGGGCACAAGTTCGGGTTCCAGCGGGCCGAAATTAAGGTCCTCCCGGCCCAGAACGCTGCTGCGCCCAGCGCGCCAAAAGCGGGCTTCTAGCCGCCATCCAGCTCCGGAAGCCGCCGAACAGGGCGGAATGGATTCGCAAAAACGAACCCATTCCGCCCTTATTTTTTGCCCGGTGGCAAGCCTCGATTTGTAAATTCCTGCAAAGCTTTACTGGCCTTAAGTTGCTCATTTGTAAAAGGTTGCAAGTGAAAATGGTTTTTACTGACTTCGCCCCTATACTGATTTTGTGCACTATCTGGAGGGAACCCATTCTATGCTTCGAAACTCCTGCCTCGCTTTGCTTTTGCTCGCGGGCGTAGCCGCTGCCGACGTGCAGACGGGCGTCGTCCGTTCCGGCGGCCAGCCGATTCCCGGCGCCTCCGTTACGGTTCAGTGCGGGACCGACAAAATCCCCACCGTCACCGATGACGCCGGAAGGTTTGAAGTCGGCGGCTTGCCATCGACGCCCTGCAAATACACCATCCTGATCTTCGGCTTCGAGCCGGTGGAGAAGGAAGCGGCGGCCTCGGCGACCCCTCTCGGTTTCGATCTCAAGCTCCAGGAACGCGCCTCGATCCCGGTTGCCCCGAGCGACAAGCCTGCGACTCCCGCTCCTGCGCCGGCTGCCGCGGCTCCCACGCCCGCGCCCGCTGCGCCGGTTGACCTGGGGACCCGCCCCAGCCTGACTGGCAACCAGCCGGGTCCCGGCCGCGGCGGCCGCAACAACGGACAGCAGCAGAACGCGCGCAACGGACAGCAGGCCGGCCGTGGCGCCGGTCAGCAGCAGGGCCGTGGCGGTGGCTTCCAGGCTCTCAGCCTGACCCAGAATGAGGATGCGATCGGTTCGGACTCCCCGACCATCGCCCAGGATACAAACGGCGGCGCCGGTTCGGGCGATGCCTTTACGGTGAACGGTACTCTCAGCCAGGGCGTGCAGGCGCAGGCTGGCGACGGTTTCGGTTTTGGCCCCGGAGGTCCCGGTGGTCCCGGCGGTTTCGGATTCGGTGGCCCGGGCGGTCCCGGTGGCCCCGGCGGTGACTTCGGCGGCGGTCCGGGCGGCCGCGGCGGTGACCGTGGTGGTCCGGGCGGCGGTGGACGCGGTGGCTTTGCGGGCGGTGGCCCTGGTGGCCCCGGCGGCGGCTTCGGTGGACCGGGCGGTGGCGGCCGTGGCGGCGGTTTCGGTGGACCCGGTGGCGGCGGCTTCGGCGGCGGACGCGGCGGTTTCGGCGGCCCGCAGGGTCGTGGTCCCAATGGTGTGACGGCATTCGGCAACCGCGCCGGCCGTGGACGCGGTCCGCAGTGGCAGGCCAGCGTCAACTACAACTTTGCCAACTCAGCTCTGAATGCGCGGCCGTATGCCTACGCCGTTGCGAACGCGCAGCCAGTGAAAGCCTCCACTGCCGAAAACCGGCTGGGCTTCACGCTCGGCGGGCCGATCATGGTTCCCAAAACCAGGATCAATCTCCGGAACTCGCGCTGGAACCTCAATGTCAGCGGAGCGCGCGACCGCAACGGAGCGAATCCGACTTCGAGCCTGCCCACGACGGATCTGCGGAACGGCGATTTTTCCAGCTTGCTCAGCCAGGGGATCACCATCATCGATCCCGGGACCGGCCAGCCCTTTCAGAACAACATCATTCCGCAAAGCTCCATTAATCCTCTGTCAGCCAAACTTCTGAACTTATTCCCGCTCCCCACCGGCGCCGGGTTAAAGAACAACTATCAGCTCATTCGGAACAATCCGAACAACAACACCAATGTCAACAGTCAGGTAATCATCCCGCTCACCGCGAGAGACCGCATCAATGTCAACCTCTCGTACCAGAGCCGCGATTCTTCGCTGATCCAGAACTTCGGCTTCATCGATCCGACTCACGGCGATGGCGGCAACATTTCCGTCTCCTACTCGCGGACGCTGCGGCCGACCATGGTCAACAGCCTTCAGATCTCGGCGAATCGCAACACAATTACGAATCTTTCGAATTTTCCGGACAGCATTGATGCCGCGAATCTCAATGTGGATACCATTCTCAATGCTCCGCCAACAATCAACTTCACGAACTTCACAAAACTGGATGACGGGACTCATACGGAACTGCACTCGACCACCTATAACCTGGGCGACTCGCTTTCCTGGACGCGCGGCAACCACACGTTCCAGTTCGGCGCGCAGGGCTCGATGCGGCAATCGAATTCGCTGACCACTCAACTCGGCCGGGGGAGCCTCAGTTTCACCGGTCAGGCTACAGGCTACGATCTGGCGGACTTCCTCCTCGGGCTGCCGGCGAATGCGTCGATCAACGCGTATCAGAACGGCAACAGTCTCTACTACCGCCAGAAGACGGTCGCGGCTTTCTTCAATGATGACTGGCGGGTGAGCCCGTCGTTCACCGTCAACGGCGGGGTCCGTTGGGAATTCGATGCGCCGCAGACCGAAAAGTATGACCACATGGCGAATATCGAGTTCAGCCCGGATCGCACATCCCTCATGGTGGTGCAGCCCGGTCAGGCGGATCCCTTCAATCCGCAGCAGACAGTGCCGGACGGCATCCTGAAACCTTTCTACGGAGCTGTTCAGCCGCGCGTCGGTATCGCGTGGAAACCCTGGTCGAAGCGCGCGATCGTGATCCGCGGCGGCTACGGGCTCGTGTTTAACGGCGGCGCCGTATCGCAGCTTGGCGGCCGTCTGGCCGTGCAGAATCCATTTGTACAGGCGCTTAGCGTCAGTTCTGTTCAACAACCGAATCTGACTTTGGAGAATGGCCTCCTCGCGTCGTCGTCCGCCTTTCCCATACCGAACACCTACGCGGTGGACCCGAACTACCGGCCCGCTATGGTGCAGCAGTGGAACTCGATCGTCCAGTACACGTTTGCGCGCTCGTACGTCGCGCAGATCAGCTACTTCGGCGTGAAAGGCTCCAATATGGATATGATTCTGGCCCCGAACCGCAAACCGCTTTCTGGTTCGGTGCCATACTCCACCGCCACCACGAGCATCAATCTGGATCAGTCGATTGGCAGCTCCCTTTCAAACGCCGGTTCGGTCCAACTGACGCGGCGTTTCTCCAAAGGGATCTCCGGCAACTTTACGTACACGCTCCAGAAGGGCATCTCCAATTCTTCGATCCTCGGCGGCGGTGTGGTGCAGGACGATTTCAATCTTGCGGCCGAGCGCGCGGTGACGAGTGATCCGCGCCACACCATTCGCGCGAACTGGAATTACCAGACGCTGGCGAACAACCAGAAGAGCGGCTTCCTCTATTCGGCGCTCCGTAACTGGCAGATCGGCGGCGGCTATACGCTCACCTCCGGCTCGCCCTTCACCGCGATGATCTCCGGCGATCCGCTCGGTACCGGGCTGGTCAACGCGACTCGCGCTGACGCCACCGGCCTTCCGGTCACCGACGGCTCGGGTTACTTCAATCCCGATGCGTTCGTCGTTCCAGCGGGGCACTACGGCACTGCGGGCCGCAACACCATTCCCGGTATCTGGAACTACTCGATCAACGCCGAAGCCATGCGTCTCTTCCGCATCGGCGAGCGCCACCGGCTCCAGTTCTCGTTACGCGCGAACAATCCTCTGAACCATCCTTCGCTGATGGGAATCAATACGAGCATCGATTCGAAGCTCGCCGGCACGGCGACGAGATATGCCGATATGCGGTCGGTTTCGGCTCAGGCGAGGTTCACGTTCTGATGGGTTCGACTTACAGGGAAATCAAAGAGGGGTATAGCAGCATGATTAAGAAAGCACTGGCGCTCGGACTCGTAGCCGTGATGTCCGTACCGGTCCTGCCCGCGCAGGGACCCGTGACCTTCACATCGAACACCACTCTGGTGATTGTCGACGTGAGCGTGAAAGACAAAAGCGGTAAGGCCGTTGAGGATCTCAAGAAGGGCGACTTCACCCTGACGGAAGACGGCAAAAATCAGCAGGTGGCGGTATTCGATTTCCAGAAGCTGGATGTCGAGACGGCTCCGGCGGTTCCCGCCACGAAGCCGGAAGCCGCTCCCGCGAAACCCGCGGTAGTGACCGCGACCGTGGTTCAGACGCCCGCGGCCGCGCCTGCCGCGAAAGCTCCCGCCGCGACGGCGGAAGCGAAGCCGGCGGAAAAGCCGCTCATTCGTTATCAGGACCGCCGTCTGGTGGCTCTGCTGTTCGATATGAGCACGCTCGAAGTCGCGGATCAGATTCGTGTCCAGAAGACCGCGGTCGATTTCATTCACAATAGTCTGAAGCCGGCTGATCTTGTCACAGTTCTCGTCTCCACCTCCGGCCCCCTTGAAGTTGCGCAGGATTTCACCGATGACAAAGACGCGCTCGAAGCGGCCGTCAAGAAGTTCCGCATCGGTGAAGGCAGCGATCTGGCGAGTACGCTCGGCGCCGGCGATACATCGGACGACAACTCGTTCAGCGCGGATCAGTCAGAATTCGATATTTTCAACGTCGATAAAAAGCTGACCACGATCGAGACTTCCTGCAAGATGCTTTCAAGCTTCCCGGAAAAGAAGGCGCTGATGTATTTCTCGGGCGGCATTTCGCAGAGCGGCACGGACAATCAGGCCGAGCTGATCAAAGCCGTCAACGTCTGCAAAAAGTCGAACGTTGCGATCAATCCGATTGACGCGCGCGGCATGACGGCGTCGGCGCCGGGCGGCGACGCCAGCACCGGCTCAGGCCGGGGCGGCGCCGGCCTCTTCTCGGCCGGCGGCGGTACCGGCAACGGCGGCGGTGGACGCGGCGGGGCGGCGAACGACTCGTCGCAGGAAACGCTCTCCACGCTCGCCTCCGATACGGGCGGACGTCTCTTCGCGGAAGACAACAATCTGACAAGCGGCCTCGAACAGGCGCGCGACGACATCGGCAGCTATTACATCCTCGGCTACTACAGCACGAACAGCAAGCTGGACGGCAAGTACCGCACGGTGGCTGTGAAGCTGAACCGGGCGGATGTGGCATCGGCCAAGCTCGATTACCGGCATGGCTATTTCGCTGAAAAAGACTTCAGCAAGTTCACCTCGGCCGATCGTGAATCGCAGCTCCAGCAGGCGCTCATTCTCGGCGATCCGATCACGGACCTGACGCTGGCCGCCGAAGTGAATTACTTCCGGCTGGCGCGCGATCGCTACTTCGTTCCGCTCAGCGTGAAGATCCCCGGCTCGGAAATTGCGCTGGCGAAGAGTAAGGGCAACGCGAAGACCGATCTCGATTTCGTCGCTCAGCTTCGCAACAGCAAGGACCAGATCCAGAGCCAGGTGGCCGATACGATCACAATTCAGCTCGCGCAGTCTTCGCTGACGGAGCTGAACAATCGGGCCATCGCTTACGATACCGGCTTTACCGCGCCTCCGGGATCTTACAAGCTCAAGTTCCTGACGCGTGAAAACGAAACCGGCAAGATGGGCACCTACGAGAAGAACTTCGTGATTCCCGATCTCGCAACGGATCAGCCCGCGACAATCAAGACGAGCTCGATCGTGCTGAGCAGCCAGCGGCAGTCTTCCAAAGATGCGCTCGCCAAGGCCGATCCCAATAGCAAGCTGACGGACGCGAATCCGCTGGTGGAAGACGGCCAGCAACTCGTGCCCAGCATTACGCGCGTGTTCCGCAAGGACCAGAACCTGTTCGTCTACATGGAAGTGTACGATCCGGTTCTCGGTGGGGACCAGAAGCCGAGCGTGGCGGCGATCCTGACGTTCTTCCGCGGGAAGACCAAGATGTCGCAGTCACAGCCGGTGCGGCTCGATAGCTTTATCCCGCAGCGCGGGCAGACGCTGCCCGTCCGGTTCCAGGTGCCGCTGGCCAGTCTGCCGACCGGCGTCTACACCTGCCAGATCAACCTGATCGACGAGAACGGTCACAAGTTCGGGTTCCAGCGGGCGGAGATCAAGATCCTTCCCGCGTCGGGCGGCGGCGCAGCATCTGCCGCTCCGAAGGCTGGCTTCTAGTAACTGGGGCAGGGCTCCGCGCCGGTCAGAAGGCCGGCGTGCAGGGCCGGAAGCCCCGCCCCACAGGGCGGCGGGGCACGAGCAAAAGAAGATCTGGCAATAGAATTACTGGCGCCAGTTGCGGATTGACGGCGATATCGCGGCGATCAGGACGACTACTCCGATCGCCGCGAATCCGCCTAATGTAACGCTGGTAATCGCGCCGAACCAAGCGGCGGTCCAACCGGATTCCGCCGCTCCCAGAGAATTCGAGCAGTTGATGAAGATGCTGTTCACCGCCATTACGCGGCCGCGCACGTAATCCGGCGTCTTCGTCTGCAGCACGCTCTGGCGCAGTACAACGCTCACGTTATCGAAAGCGCCGGTCAGAGCCAGCATCGCGCACGAGAGCCACAGGTTCCGCGAGAGCCCGAACGCAACGGTGGCAAGGCCGAATCCCGCCACGCTCCACAGCAGCACCGGTCCCGCCCGGCGGATGGCTGGCAGATGGGCAATCGTCACGGCCATGAGAATCGCTCCCACCGAAGGGGCCGCCCGCAGCCAGCCGAGCGCAGTTGCGCCGCCGTGGAGAATGTCCACCGCGAAAATCGGCAGCAGCGCGGTGGCGCCGCCGAACAGGTAAGCGAACAGATCGAGCGATACCGCCGAGAGGATCAGCTTGTTGTCGCGAATGAAGCGCAGGCCTTCGAGCGGAGAACCCGGCTGCAGTTCATGCTTGCGGTCGAAATTGATCTGCGCGATGCAGAGCAGCACGATGGCCGCGCAGACTACCTGAAACCCATACACGACGCGGCTGCCGATCACCGCCAGCAGAATGCCCGCCAGCGCCGGGCCGCCCACGTTCGCCGATTCGAACATCGTCGCGGTCCACGTGACCGCGTTGGGAACCGTTTCGGTGGGAACAATCTCCGGCACGAGCGCGCCGCGGATCGGCATCTGAAACGTGCGAGTGACCGAGATCAGAAACAGGCAGGCGTAGATCCCCGTCACGCTGTGAACGCCGGCCGCCAGCAGCAGCGACGCGAGAACGGTCAGGCTTTGCGCCGCCAGCATGATGTGACGCCGGTTGTGCCGGTCGGCAATATGGCCGGCGACCAGCGCGAACGCGAACGCCGGCACGATCTGCACGAGTCCCACCGCCCCCAGCACTTTGGCCGAATGCGTTTCGAGATAGAGATCCCAGCTCACTGCGACCGACAGCATCTGGAGTCCGAGATTCGCCAGAGCGTGGCTGGCCAGCAGATACCGGAAGTCCCGATACCGGAATGCGGCGTATGCGTCCAATCCAACAGGATCGCCTATAGGGTTGCGCGGGCAGGATGATGGATCATAAGAACGATATGTATATCGTTCACGTTCAAATTCAGGTGAAGCCGGGAACCGAAGAGGCATTCATGGCCGCGTCGCTCGAAAACGCGCGCAACAGCGTGCAGGAAGCCGGGATTGCGCGCTTCGACGTCCTGCGCGACACCGCGGATTCCTCGCGATTTGTGCTGGTGGAGGTGTATCGCGATGTGGCCGCCAATGCGGCGCACAAGGAGACCGCGCATTACGCGAAGTGGCGCGACACGGTGGAAAATATGATGGCCGCGCCGCGTACTCGCGCGATCTACGACAACCTGTTTCCGGGCGACGAGGGCTGGTAGTGCGGTTCGAGTTTGCCACCGCGGGGCGAATCATCTTCGGCCCCGGAACCGTTGCGGAACTGGGTCCGCTGGCGCGCGCGATCGGCCGGCGCGCGTTCGTCGTCACGGGCCGCGACAAGATTCGCCACGCGGGCGCGATCAATGATTTGGAAGGCGCGGGCCTGAACTGCACGCTCTTCGGCGTATCGGGCGAGCCCACGGTCGATCTGGTTTGCGAAGGCGCCGCGCTGTTCAAGCTGTCGGGCTGTGAACTGCTGATCGCGATCGGCGGCGGCAGCGCGATTGATGCGGGTAAGGCAATTGCCGCGCTGGCTGCCAATCCGGGCGACGCGATCGAGTATCTCGAAGTGATCGGAGCGGGGAAGCCGATTCCGAATACGCCATTTCCGATGATCGCCGTTCCGACGACCGCGGGCACTGGCTCGGAAGTGACGCGCAACGCCGTGCTTGCTTCGCCGCACCATCGGGTGAAGGTGAGCCTGCGCAGTCCGATGATGCTGCCGCGCATCGCGATCGTCGATCCGCAGCTCACGATGAGTCTGCCTCCCGCGGTTACCGCAAGCACCGGGCTCGACGCGCTGACGCAACTCATCGAACCTTATGTCTGCGCGCGCGCCAATCCGATGACGGACGCCTTTTGCCTGGATGGTCTGCGGGCCGTGAAGCGAAGCCTCGGGGTAGTTTATCGCAACGGATCGAACGCGGCGGCGCGCGCCGGAATGTCGTACGCGAGCCTGCTTGGCGGACTCGCGCTGGCGAATGCCGGGCTCGGGATTGTTCACGGATTCGCCGGTCCTATTGGCGGCATGTTCGACGCTCCGCACGGCGCCATCTGCGCCGCGATTCTGCCGCATGGCATGGCGGCGAACATTCGCGCTGGCGCAGCGCCGGAACGTTATCGTGAAATTGCCGCTATTCTTACGGGCACGGAGAACGCTTCGGCGGAAGACGGTGTCGCCTGGGTGCGCGATCTTGTGAAAGCGCTCGGCATTCCCGGACTGGCGAAGTATGGAATCGGCCCCGCGCGGGCCGACGATATCGTCGCCAAAGCCGCGAAGGCCAGCAGCATGAAAGCCAATCCCGTGCAATTGCCAGCGGATGAACTCAGGCGTGTTCTGGAGGAATCGCTTTGAAAGCCGAAACGCGAATTGTGGAAGCCACCGCGGCGGACGCGCCGGTCATTCTCGAACTGATTCGCGGTCTGGCCGAATACGAGAAGCTGAGCCATCAGGTCACCGCGACCGAAGAAAAGCTGCGGGCGACTCTGTTCGGACCGCATCCAGCCGCCGAAGTCTTACTCGGCTATGTGGGTGAAGAGTGCGCCGGGTTCGCGCTGTTCTTTCATAACTATTCGACGTTTCTTGCGAAGCCCGGCATCTTCCTGGAAGACGTTTTTGTGAAGCCGGAATTCCGGGGCAGGGGAGTGGGCCGTGCGCTGCTCACGCGCGTGGGAAAAATGGCGAAAGAGAGAGGTTGCGGGCGGTTCGAATGGGAAGTACTCGATTGGAACGAACCCGCAATCGGATTCTACAAGAGCCTCGGCGCCGTGCCGATGGACGAGTGGACCAAATACCGGATCACCGGCGAAGCGCTCGACCAGTTCTAAGCCTTGGCGCGCGGCATGAAGTTCAGCGAGGCGGAGTTCATGCAGTAACGCAGTCCCGTGGGACGCGGACCGTCATCGAACACGTGCCCCAGGTGGCCGTCGCAGCGCGTGCAGAGCACTTCCGTACGAGTCTCGCCGAAGCTGTGATCGACGCGTTCGGAGACGTTTTCCTTTGCGAGCGGCTGCCAGAAGCTTGGCCATCCCGTGCCGGAATCGAACTTCGTCTTCGAATCGAACAGCGTGGTGCCGCAGCAAACGCAGGCGAAAAGACCATCGGCGTGGAGGTTCCAGTATTTGCCGGTGAACGCAATCTCCGTGCCCGCCTTGCGCGTTACATTGAACTGCATGGAATCGAGCTGCTTCTTCCATTCGGCGTCGGTCTTGATGACCTTCGGCAGTTCGGCCACGCCCGTCTTTTTACCTGTTCCATCGAACTGAACGATCTTCACCATTTTGGGCGCATTCTCCGAGGCCAGCAAATACGAAGCGCCCAGCGCGGCGCTCACAGCCGCCAGAAATCCGCGGCGCGATGTGAAGGAAAACGTTCGGGTCATAAGCTGTTCTTCCTGTAAAGGTCCGGATAGGTCTTCTGGAGCGCGTCGATCATCGGAAGATCGAAATACTGAATATAATCCGTGTGCGGGCCGGTCGGATTGCGATCGATGAAGTGCTGGTGATAATCCTCGGCCGGATAGAAGCCTTTCACCGGTTCCAGCTTCGTCACGATCGGATGCTTGTAGACTTTCGCCGCGTCGAGAGCCTTGATGTACTGCTCGGCGAGAGCCTTCTGGTTCTCATCGCCGTAGAAAATTTCGGAGCGGTACTGCGTGCCTTCGTCGTTGTGCTGGCGGTTGAGCGTGGTGGGATCGTGCGCGATAGAGAAATAGATCTTCAGGATCTGCCCGTAGGTGATGACCGAAGGATCGTAGGTGATCTCAATCGATTCCGCATGGCCAGTGTTACCGGTGCTCACGGTCTCATAGTGGGCTGTCTTCTTCTCGCCCCCCGCATAGCCCACAACCGTTTTGGTGACGCCCTTCACGTGCTCGTAAACGCCCTGCATTCCCCAGAAGCAGCCGCCCGCGAGGACGATTGTCATCTTCTTTGCGCCGGCCGGAGCGAGCTGCTCGGCGGGCGGGTCGGGAAACGCCGCATGCGAATTCGTGCTGGCCGCGAATGCGGCAATCGCCGCCGCCGAGGCGGCCACAATCGTGAATACAAGAAGGTTGCGCTTCATTGATCTGCCTCTATAGTACGCGCTGGAGGACGAATTGGATTTACTCGCCGCTGTTCAGCATAACGCATTTTTCGAAAAGCCTAATCCCTGCCTCTATATAGATTAGACGCAGGCGCGGCGGAGGCGGTTCATGATCTCGGGTATCCAGGCACCATGTTCGGGCTTCATCAGCACGGAGCGGAGGCCCAGAACATGGTTGAGGTTATCCGCGTAAGTGTTGGCTGGAAAAAGCGTTAACGGAATATCCATGAGTGCGAGATGAAGGTCATCCGCAGCCGCCCGTTCGAAGATCCGGCGGGAGAGCGCGGAGGCTTCGGCGGCAGTTTCGGCGCGGGGCGCCCAGACCACGATATCGAGCTCAGGCGAGAATGGCACCACCCAACGCGGGTCTTCATGGAGGCGCGCGGCGAAATCGAGAGCGGCCGCGCGGGAGGCGGCGAGCCCGGCAGCGAATTCTCCACCGCGCTCGAGAGGCAGCAGCCGTTGTGTGGCCCAGAGGGCGACCGCCGATGCTCCCGCGCGCGAGCACTCCACGCTGATCTCGCCGAGGTGGAGATCGTCGGAGGAGAAATATGTGTACGGGGAATTGTGGCTATAGAACGTCGCGACGGCCGGATCGCGGAACAGCACGCAGCCGCAGCCATAAGGCTGCAATCCGTGCTTGTGCGGATCGATCACGATCGAGTCGGCCCCGCCCATGTGGTCGAACGCGTAGCGGGTCTCGGGCCTCAGGTTCGAGGCGAGCGCGAAGT
>CAZWTH010000349.1:0-23199 GCA_964636715.1 uncultured Solibacteraceae bacterium
GCCATGCGTCGAAACCCAGCGGCTCAGATGAACGCCAATCGCCGCGATCTTCGACTCCGCGCCGCCCTGATCGGTCCACACACCAGCCAGACCGGACACGCGATACGACCGGATGCCAAACTCTTCCAGCGTATCAATGACTGTCTGTTCCACCGTGCGGACGAAAGCGCCCACGTCGCGCTTCCACTCCTTCAGGTCCATGATGGGGTAAGCGACCACCTGCCCGGGACCGTGATACGTCACGTCCCCGCCACGGTCGCATTCGAAGAGTTCGATACCCTTTTCCCGCCGCATGGCGGGCGGAGCGAGCACGTTGCCCTCCTGACCATTACGGCCAATGGTGACGACATGCGGGTGCTCGACAAAGAGAAGATGGTCTGTTCCCTCCCCGCTCTTGCGCTCTGCGGCGAGGCTTTCCTGAATGGAAAGCGCCTCCGCATAACGCATGCGGCCCAGGTCGCGGACGATGCAGGGTCGAAACGCCACCGTTTAAACGTTGATCGCGAGGCCGTACACGTTGTTGAACGCTTCGCCCAGCGCTTCGTAGATTGTGGGATGCGCGTGGATCGTGCTGATCATCGTGTCCACGGTCGCCTCGGCTTCCATCGCGGTCACGGCTTCTGAAATCAGCTCGAACGCCTCCGGCCCGATGATGTGAACGCCCAGAATTTCGCCGTATTTCTCGTCAGACACAACTTTCACGAAGCCGTCATGCGACCCGAGAATTGTCGCCTTGCTGTTCGCCATGAACGGGAACTTGCCGACCTTGACCTTGTAACCCTTTTCCTTCGCCTGCGCTTCGGTCAGACCGACGCTGCCGATGCCGGGGTCCGTGTAGGTCGCGCCCGGAATACGATTGCGGCGAATGGGCGTCGCCGGCTTACCGGCGATCTTCGCGACTGCCACCATTCCCTGCGCCGTAGCCACGTGAGCCAGCTGCGGCGTACCGGCCACCACATCGCCGATCGCGTAAACATTCGGCTCATCGGTCTGCTGGAATTCGTTGACGAAAATGAAGCCTCGCTCGGACCGAACCTTTGTCTTCTCAAGGCCGAGCCCGGCTGTATTGGGCGCGCGTCCAACAGCGACCAGCAGTTTTTCCGCTTCCACGTCTTCCGTCTTGCCGTTCGAAAGCGTGACCTTCATCTTCACGCCGTTCGCAGTCTTCTGGACGTTGTCGCACTTCGCGCCGGTTTCCACGCGAATCTTCTGCTTTTTGAAGACGCGTTCCAGTTCTTTCGAAACCTCTTCGTCTTCCACCGGCACCAGCCGGGGCATTGCTTCGAAAATGCTGACGTCCGTTCCAAACCGGCGGAACATGGACGCGAACTCCACGCCGACCGCGCCCGCGCCGATGATCATCAGCGATTTCGGCACCGCCTGCAAATCCAGGATTTCGATATTGGTCAGGATGGTCTTCGCGTCGGGAGTCAGACCGGGCAGCATGCGCGCCGTCGATCCCGTCGCGATCAGGATGTTCTTCGTTTCGAGAACCTGGGTACCCTTGTCGGTCTTGACCTCGACTTTGCCGGGGCCCTGAATCGAGCCAAAGCCCTTGATCCATTCGACCTTGTTCTTCTTCATCAGAAACTCGATGCCTTTGGCATGTTTCTGAACGATGCCGTTCTTGCGCTCGATGACTTTCGGGAAATTGAGCGCCGGCTTGTCGATGGTGATGCCCTCTTCACCGGAATTCGTGGCGAAGTGCCACATATCGGCGGTGTGGAGCAGCGCCTTGGTGGGGATGCACCCCACATGCAGGCAAGTCCCGCCCAGCTTCGCATCTTTCTCAATAATGGCCGTTTTCAGCCCATACTGTCCCGCGCGGATCGCCGCCGAATACCCGCCAGGCCCGCTGCCAATCACAATCAGGTCGTAAGTCACGCTTTTCTATTCTATATGGATGGCGCAATCGGCCTTTCGATTCAAAGGCAAACCTGCCGCGCAGGCGTTAAACTGAGATCATGCGCGCAGCGGTCGAAATCGCTACATTAATCGACCGGGAATCCCATGTCCGGGGTGGAAGTCCCAAGGTTGCGGGTACCGGATTTACCGTTCGCCGAATCGTGGGCTGGCACAAGATGGGCATGAGCCCGGAAAAGATTGCGCTGGAGTACCCACATCTTTCGCTGGCCCAGGTTCATGCGGCACTGGCGTACTATCACGCGAACCGTGACGAGATCGAAAGCGATATCGCTGCGGAAGAGCGCCTGAACGATGATTGGCAGAGCCGGCGGCTATTGGTCCAGAGCGAAATCCGGGAGTATAGAGGCAAGCTGAAATGGCAAGGTGATCTCGACACGATGCGGACGGACCGGGTACAGGATTGAACGCGACCGCCGCCTGCCTGATCACTCGTCCCGCAAAATCTCAAGCGGCTTCTGCCCCAGCGTTCGATAACTCGCCAGCCACCCCGTCGCGACCGCCAGCAATGCCGTCCCGCCGATTGCGGTCAGCACCGGAACAACATCCACTCCAGTCTCCGCCTTGAGCAGCCGATTCAGCAGCACCCACCCGAATCCGCCGGCCAGCATGCCGCCCATCAGTCCCGCCACCGTCCCAATTACGAAGAACTCCACCGAGAAAATCTTCGCGATTCGCGCCCGCGTCGCCCCGAGCGTCTTCAGAATCACGACCTCCCGCAGCCGGCGGAACCGCGTGCCCGCCACGCTCGACGCGAGAATCACGGCACCCGCCAGCATCGAAAATCCGGAGATGAACCGCACCACCATCGAAATCTGATCCACCACCGACTGAATGATCTCCAGCACGTCAGCCATATTGATCACAGTGATCGTCGGATACTTATCGTAAATCGCCTTCTGGAGCGCGCCCACGCTCTCCGGCTTCATCCGCACGCCGCCGTAATAAATCGCAGGCAACCCATCGAGCGCGCCCGGCGCAAAAAAGAATTCGATGCGCGCCGTCAGCCGCTCATTCTGCGTCTTGTGGATCGCCACCACCGTCGATTCAAACGTCCGCGTCGGCGTCGTCCATACAATCTTCGAGCCCACATGGATGTTCAGCAGTTTCGCCGCCTGTTCCGCCACCGAAACTTCCGGCGCCGCGGGGCGCGCATGCTCATCCCACCACTTTCCATCCACCACCTGCGTAAACTGCGGAAGCGCGCTTTCGGGCGACAGCGAAACGTTGCTCGCATACCGTCGCGCCATCCCCTCCCGGTTCTCGCGCCGCATCGGCTCGCCATCGATCGACTGAATTCGCGCGGAAACGGACCCCGTCATCTCCGGCGCTCCCAGCACACCCTGCTGATGCCGGATGATGTCCATCACGCCGTCCCGATTCGCGGCCGTCACGTCGATCAGATAAACATTCGGCAGCCCCGGCGGCGTGGTCCGCATCATGTCATGCAGAACGCCGCGCTGAATAATCCAGACCGAAACCGTGAACATCACGCCCACGCCGAGAGCGATTACAGCAGCGCCCGCATGATTGCCCGGCCGATACAGGTTGGCAATCCCCTGCCGCAGCACCGGACCAGCCGCGCGCGGCAAATGACGGCTCACCCAACGCAATCCGCGCAGTAACAGCCACGCAATCGCCGCCAGCACTACCAGGCCGCCGGCAATCCCGGTGGCGAAATATCGGCCCGTCTGCGCGCTGTCGCTGAGCCACGCAGCCAGCAGTCCAACGAAAAACAAAATCACCAGCGCCGATACAACGGAAACCGCTGCGCGCCGCCACCACTCACCGAACGTGCGGCCCGGCGCCGCCATCTCACGCCGGAAGATCAGCGCGGGCCGAATACTCCGAATTCGCAGCAGCGGCGGGACCGTAAACAGAAGTACTGTCAGCACGCCCACCAGCAGCCCCTGGAGCGCCGAAAGCGGACTGAACCGCGGCAACGAAGTCAGATGGAAATAGCCCGCAAGGAAAATCGGAAACACCGACTGCACAAATGTGCCAAACGCGATCCCCACCGCGCTTCCCACCAGGCCGAGGCCAATCGTTTGTATCAGATAAATTCGCAGAATCTGCGACGATTTCGCCCCCAGGCACTTCATGATGGCGATCGAATCCATCTTCTGCTGCAAATGCGCCTGAATCGCCGTCGCCACGCCCAGAGCGCCAATCACGAGCGCCACCAGACTCACGAGCGAAAGGAAAATCGTCGATTGCCGCAGCCCCTGCTCGATCAGCGGATGCGCCTCCGTGTAATCCGCGATCAGACTGCCGCCGCGCCCCCGGTTGTTGGCGTCGAACGCCTTCGTCAGTTCCGCGCGAACCTCGCCGATCTGCATGGTTGCGGGCACCTTGAACAGAAAGCGCTCCGAAGCCCGGCTGCCCGGCATGATCAGCCCCGTACGCTCCAGCCCTTCGCGCGAAATCATCACGCGCGGACCCACGTTGATGCTGCCCGTCATCCGGTCAGGCTCATTGGTCACCTGGCCAACGATGCGGAACGGTTTCCCGCCGATTGTGATCGAATCGCCGATCTTCGCCCCCAGACGCAGCAGTACGCCGTCTGACACCACGACGGTATCCGCGGTCAACGCGCTGCGAAGGCTCTGCGCCGGATCGAGTGTGACCTTTCCGTAGAACGGATACAGCCGCGGGTCCACGGCCTTCACGGAAATCAGGACCGGAATCGCCGTCTCGGGGTTGGCGTTTGGCGGCATCGCCATCGTCACCGTTTCGGTGATCTGGGTACGCTGTACGCCGCGCGCGAGAAGCGAATCGGTGGCCGCCTTCTCCTTCGGCGTTTCCAACTCAAACGTGCGCACCGTCAGGTCCGCCGCCATGAACGTGCGCGCATCGCGCTGCAGCATGGCATGGAACGCCTGCGAGAAGCCGCGCACTCCGCTCAGCGCCGCCACGCCCGCCGCTACCGCCAGAATCACGAACACGAATCGGCCTGTGGATGCCCGCGTCTCCCGCCACGCGATTTTCGCCGCTGTGCGGAACGGACTCGGCCTGCGAATCGCCGTGCTCACGGCCTGCCTGCTTCGATCCCCACGCGCTCATCGCTCACCACCACGCCATCCCGAAGCGTGATCACGCGATCCGCGTGCTGCGCCAGCGCGGGATCGTGCGTCACCATCACCAGCGTGGCGCCTTCCTGCCGGTTCAGTTCCAGCAGCATCTCGAGCACCTGAGTTCCGGTCTTGCCGTCAAGATTCCCCGTCGGCTCATCCGCCAGCAAAATCGGCGGCTTCGTGATGAAGGCCCGAGCCAGCGCCACGCGCTGCTGCTCGCCGCCCGAAAGCTGCACGGGATAGTGATCCATGCGGTCCGCCAGCCCCACCCGCTTCAGCAATCCACGCGCGCGCTCCACTACATCGCCGCCCGCGCCCGCGAGTTCCGCCGGAAGCAGAACGTTCTCTTCCGCCGTTAACGTTGGGATCAACTGGAAAGACTGAAAGACGAAACCGATCTTCCTGCCGCGCACTTCGGACATCCGGTCTTCCGAAAGGCCGGCGATATCTTCGCCGTCGAGAATAATGTGGCCGCTCGTCGCGCTGTCGAGCCCCGCCAGCAGCCCGAGCAGCGTGCTCTTCCCGCTGCCGGAAGGTCCCATGATCGCGGCAAACTCGCCCTGGGGAATTGTGAGATTGATCCCACGCAGTATCTCCACTTTGTGGGTTGGCGTCGCAATCGTGCGCGTCAGGTCGATGACTTCAATGATCGATCGCGGAATCTCAGAGCTCCTGGGGACGTCTGTCATGATTATGGCAGTGAGGGCAAAATGGATTGTCGCGGCTTTACTAAGCCTTACGTTATACGGCTGCGGCGGGCGGCAGCAGGCCGAACAACCGCAATCCGAGCCGGCGGCTCCCGCGGCAATCACACCCGCACCTGTTGATACGCGTCCTGTGATCGTAGCGTTCGGCGACAGTCTGACTGCCGGTTACGGCGTCGAGCCAGGCAAGAGCTATCCCGATTTCCTGCAGCACCGTCTGGACGCAGCCGGGTACAGGTACCATGTCGTCAATCTGGGGGTCAGCGGCGACACGACGACCGACGGTACCCAGCGGCTGCCGGACGTGCTCGCGGCCAAACCGCAACTGGTCATCCTCGAGTTCGGCGGAAATGACGGTCTTCGCGGTCTCCCCGTGGCTACGACGCGAGCCAACATGACGCAGATGATTGAAACTCTGCATAAAGCTAATATTCAGATCCTGCTGGCCGGAATGACCTTGCCCCGCAACTACGGGCCAGCTTATATCCATTCTTTTGAACAGGTTTACGTCAATCTCGCAAGTCAATTCCACCTCCCGGCGATTCCCTTCCTGCTCGAAGGCGTGGGAGGTCACCCGGATCTCACGCAACCGGACGGAATCCACCCCACGGCCGAAGGATGCAAAATCGTTTCCGCCACTGTAATGAAGTATTTAAGCCCACTTTTAAAGAAGTGACTTTACCTGCTTTTGCGCCGGACCTGCGATTTTTCTATATGAATCCGAAACGTTTTCCGTTAGATTAAGGATAGACATGCCCACCGAGGCGCTCCTCGAAATTTCCACTCCCGTCCATCGGAAAGTCGCCAAAGTACTTCTCGCGGATTCCGACCTCGCTTCCCGGCTCACAGTTAAAACTCTGCTCCTCAAAGCCGGTTACGCTGTCGAAGGCGCCGCGAGCGCCGCCGAAGCGATGTCCCGTCTGGACGCCAATGAATTCCAACTGGTCCTGGCCGACCTGCGCGCCGAGTCGCTGAGCGCCGGGCCCGCCCTGCTGGCGTTTGCCCGCCAAAAGGCTTACCGTCCCGCCACCGCTCTGATCACATCGGATATGACTGGACCCTCCACATGGCGCGACGCCGACAGCGTTGTCAGCGTCACGAATGAGGACATTTCGAATTTTCTGGCGAATGTAGCGGAACTGATCGGCAATCGCGCGGATCGCCGGATGCGCTGGCGCGACGCCTGACCGGCCGCCCTATCGCGAGCAGCAGATCTGCGTGGGCAGAATCGAGGCGGGCGTCAGAGGCGCCTGCACGCGGAAGAAGTTCTTCTTATCGAGCGCGCGGTAAACGTCACCCGCGACGCCTGACGCCAGGGGTCCGATGGATGGCCGTCCGCCCGTCAGCAGAACCACCACCACAAGCTTGCGGCCGCCGCCCTCGTTGAAGGAGCCGAACCAGCCCAGATGCGTACGGCCTTCACTGCACGTACCAGTCTTGCCGAGGATTTCTTCTTCCTGGCTGGCCCGCCGCGCGGTTCCGAATGCCACCGCGCCCCGCAGCCCCGGCTTCATGGTCGGAATCAGATTGGCGATGTCGAGCCGCCGCTTGACCTGCGGCTGGAAATTGCGGATCTCTTCCTGCGACTGCGGATACTGCATCCAGTACAACGTGCCGCCGTTCGCCACCGCGGACATCAGCGCCGCCAGTTCCAGAGGCGTCTGCGAAATCTCTTCGCCGAAGCTCGTGAGCATTCCCATCCCGCCATTCTTCGGTGGCTCTGGCGGGAAATATCCCGGGTGCTCGCCCTGGATATTCATGCCGGCCTTCTCGCCGTACCCGAACAACTTCGCCCAATAGCTGTAGCGGTCGTAACCAAGCTTGATGCCCAGGTTCGCGAAATACGCGTTGTTCGAATACGCCAGCGCATCCGTCAGATCGAACGAACCTCTGCTGTTGAACCGAATCGGGCTCACGCGGTTCACCATGTTCTCGTGAAGCCCGGCGAGCGCGACCGAAACCTTCACGGTCGAACACGGCTGGTAGCCGCCGCTCAGAGCGAGTTGCTGATTGACGATCGTCAGGACGCGGCCCGTCTCTGGATCGGCGACGACGATCGAGCCATTCAGACTGCCCAGTGCTTCGACCGCTGCGGCGCGCACTACCGGATCTTCGCCCGACGTCTCATCGCCCGAGGTGGAATTCTTGTAGGTGGGCTCATCCCAGGTCTGCACCCACCCTCGGCCGCGCGCGACTCGTTCGCGCTTGTTGGCCGCCGCCAGCGCCTCGGCTGGAGTGAGTTGCTTTGCCGGGGCCTTCACCACTCTCTTCGCCGGGGACGCCACCGCTTTCGCGGGCGTGGCGACAGCCGCCTTTTTAGTCACGACGTGCTTCCGCACGACGGCTTTCTTTTTGCTGGTCGAGGTGGCGGCTCCCGCGCTTGCCATACCAACGGCAAACGCAAGCGCGACACAGGCTATCCGCGAGTAGTGTATCGGCATACTATTGCTTGAGCGCGAAAAATCACAGCCGTATACCGGGGAGCAACCGGATAGTTCTATTTTCCACCCATTCCGGCCCCCGGTCAATCGATCTAAGGTCAATTTTCTTCAATATTTGGACTGCGAAAATCAGGTTAGAGCGAACCAATCCGGAATTATTCCTTTATGAGTCTCTCTTCTCTCAACCGCGAGATCGTCGCCTGCCGCCGATGCCCGCGCCTCGTCGAGCATTGCGCGTCCGTCGCCGCCATCAAACGGCGGGCATGGAACGACTGGAACTATTGGGGAAAACCCGTGCCATCGTTCGGAGATCCGAAGGCGCGCCTGCTCATCGTAGGCCTGGCGCCCGGAGCCCACGGCGCGAACCGCACCGGCCGCATGTTCACGGGCGACCGCTCCGGCGAATTTCTCTACCGGGCGCTGCATCGCGCCGGCTTTGCCTCGCAGCCCGAAAGCAATTCGATCGACGACGGCCTCACGCTGCGGGACGCCTGGATCACCGCGCCCTGCCACTGCGCTCCGCCCGATAACAAGCCCACTATCGAAGAACTCCGCAACTGCCGCCCGTATCTGGAGCAGGAATTCGAAATTTTCACGAAGCCCGGCAAGGGCACCGCCCGAGTCGTCGTGGCGCTGGGCCGGATTGCCTTCGATACGTGCCTGTCTCTGATGAAGCTGCGGCGCTCGCAATTTGCCTTCGGTCACGGCGTGCTGCACGAAAGCATCTCGCCGAAGCTGCTGTGCTCCTATCACCCGAGCCAGCAGAACACGTCGACCGGCAAGCTCACGCAGGAGATGCTCGATGACGTTTTTCTTCTCGCCGCCAGTCTGATCTCAGACGATCCGCACTAATTCGCGCTGGATGTCGCCGGTCACCGAAGCCCCATCTTTCCCGACGAACATGTTGACCTCCGAGCGAACGCCGAAATCCCCCAGGTAAATTCCAGGCTCAATCGAGAACAGCGCGCCTGGCACGATGCGCCGCTCGTCGTGCGTTTCGAGATTGTCCATATTCGCACCGGAGCCGTGTACCGATTCGCCGATTGAATGCCCGGTCCGATGCACGAAACGATCGCCGTATCCCGCCGCCTGAATATGGCCGCGCGCGGCGTCATCCACCTCAAAGCCGCGAATCTCGCGGCCAGCCGCGACTGCTTTGACAACCGCCTCGATCGCCTTATCCCGCGCGTCGCGCACGGTCTCGAATACCCGCTGCACGCGCTCGGACGCCGGCCCGCAATTGCCAGTCCACGTAATGTCGTAAAACACCGCGCCAGGCCGATCCAGCTTCGCCCACATATCGAGAAGTACGAAATCGCCGCGGCGAATCGGGGTGCTCGTCTCAGCCGAAGGCTCATAGTGCGGATCGCCCGCGTGACCATTCACGCCGACGATAGGCCCACTATCCGTGACCAGCCCCGCCTTCGCGAACTCGTTCAGAATCCAGTCGCGCACCGCGACTTCATCGATGCCCGAATCCAGCCGCTCTCCAATCAATTGAAACGCGCCGGCGCGAATCCGATCCACCCGCGTCCCGGCCTCGAAATGCATTTCGCGCTGCGCTTCATCGAGGCACGCTTCGAACTCCTGAATCAGCTCAGCGGAACTGCACACTTCCACGCCACACTCACGCACCAGCTCAATTGTCCCCGCATCCACCATCGCGACATACGGAATCGCGCACCGCGGCGAATACTGCATGGCCACGCGCCGCGCTCCCCGCAGCAGAGTCGCCAGCCCATCCTGCTGTTCGCGCCAGCTCGAATACCGGATCTTGTCGCCCGGCGCCGCGTCGAGGATACGCGCTTCAATCCGATGCACCAGCCCGCGCGGCTCGCCCTGCGCCGGAATGAAGTAATACCAGCGGCGCGACACGTGCCCCGCCGGCGTCACCCCCAGAACACGATAAGCCAGCTCATCGCGTACATGATGGTCGAAGAACAACCAGCCATCGAGGTTATTCCGCTTCAGCGCTTCCTGTATGCGTGTCAGATCCATGCGATTCGAGAATAGCGCGATCCACTTCCCGCGCTTCCACTCCTTCAATCTCCACCGTCTTCATCGGCGACGTGAATCCTGTGACGATCCGGATCGCGCTCGCCGGCTTGCCTGTCAGCTTCGCCAGAAACCGGATGATGGCCTCATTCGCCTTCCCGTCCACCGGCGGAGCCGCCACCTGCAGTTTCCACACATCTCCCACCCGCCCCACGAACGCCGTCTTTCGCGCCCCCGCGCGAATCTTCAGCGTGAGTCGCGTTCGCCCGCCCTGCATCATACAGTAAATGATATGCGCTCATTCGAAAGTCTTTCGGAAGCCGAAATCCTCGCCCTTGCCATCTCGCTCGAAGAGGAAGATGAACGCATTTACGCCGACTACGCGCAGGGGCTTCGCGCCGACTTTCCCGCATCAGCCTCCATGTTCGATGGCATGCGCGCCGAGGAGTCGGAGCACCGCCGCCGATTGATCGAAACTTACCGCCAGAAATACGGCGAACACATTCCGCTCATTCGCCGTCAGGACGTCCGTGGGTTCGTTCAACGCAAGCCGATATGGCTGTCGCAGCCCCTGAAGCTCGAGGCCGTGCGCAATCAGGCCAGTACGATGGAAGCGGAAACGCGCCGCTTCTACGAAAAAGCGGTGAAGCGGACGCAGGATGCCGGGACCCGTCAATTGCTCGACGATCTCATCCAGGAAGAGCGTACGCATGAACAAAAGGCCGACTCCCTCGAAGAGACGAAACTACAGCCGGACGTCCGGATCAGCGAAGAGGCGGCGAACCGGCGCCTCTTCGTGCTGCAAATCGTGCAGCCGGGCCTGGCTGGCTTAATGGATGGCTCTGTCTCCACGCTGGCCCCCGTCTTCGCCGCCGCCCTCGCAACGCACAGCAGTTGGGATGCGTTTCGCGTCGGTCTCGCCGCTTCACTCGGCGCTGGCATCAGTATGGGGTTCGCCGAAGCGCTCTCCGACGATGGCAGCCTTACCGGCCGCGGACACCCCTGGGTACGCGGAACCGCTTCAGGCGCCATGACCGCTGTCGGCGGCATTGGCCACACGCTTCCATTCCTTCTGACCGATTTCCGCGCCGCCCTCACGGCGGCGATTTTGATCGTGCTCGCGGAACTCGCCGCCATCTCCTGGATTCGCCACAAATACATGGAGTCGCCGCTGTTCTCCGCCGCTCTTCAGGTCGGGCTCGGCGGCTTGCTCGTCTTCGCCGCCGGCATTCTGATTGGTTCTTCTTAGGCCCGCGCCGCCAGCTTGCGGCACTCGATTTTCGCGCGCAGATCCACCACGCCCGCCGCCACCCGCGGCGAGACGACATCGAACGTGATCACGTCATCCAGCCAGTCATGACTCGACCCATCCGGATGCTGCGTCGCCACCGTTACCGTATATTGCTGCGGCGTCAGCCAGCACTCGAATGTGAAGTCGATTTCCATCTCTTCACCCGGCTCGAAAACCACCGAAGATTCCACCTGCTCGATGCGCGTATTCGTGCCGTACACATCCATCCCGATGCGGTTGCGAATCAGAATTCCCACCATCGGCTGCGCGCGCCGCTCGCGGAAGACCGCGCGAATTCGAACCGTGACAGTCTCGCCGCTTTCCACAACCGCGCACGCCCGGCCGTTGCGATCGACCAGCGACGCTTCCGCCACTTCACTGCTGCCGTCGCCATGCCGGAAACTGGCGGTCAGCCCCGGCCGCTCATCCTGTTTCTCGTAAGCCTTCTGTCTTTCGAGCACCACGCCGATGTACTGATTGATGACGTGCTTCGGCTCGCCTTCCGCCTGAATCTGCCCGTTGAGAAGAAAAATCACGCGGTTCGAAAGCTGCTTCACCAGTCCGAGATCATGCGAGACGAACAGAATCGTCGTCTTCTTCGCCCGCAGTTCCTCGAATTTTCGAATGCAGCGATTCGCGAAAACGGCATCGCCCACGGAGAGCGCTTCGTCCACAATCAGAATATCCGGATTCACGTGAATCGCCGCGGAAAAGGCCAGCCGCACATACATGCCGCTCGAATATTCCTTCACCGGCCGGTGAATGAACTCCCCGATTTCCGCGAACGCCTCGATCGCCGGCAGATTGCGCTCCATCTCCGCCCGGCCGATCCCCATGATCTCGCCGTTAATAAAGATATTTTCCCGGCCGCTGAATTCCGGATTGAATCCGGCGCCCAGCTCCAGCAGCGCGGCAATCCGCCCACGCGTCACCACGCGGCCCTGCGTGGGCTGCAGGATGCCGCTCACAATCTGGAGCAGTGTACTTTTCCCGCAGCCGTTCGGTCCCACAAGGCTGACTACCTCGCCTTTCTCCACGCGAAAACTCACATCGCGGAGCGCCCAGAAATCCGAGTGCAGCCCCTGCGAATGCAGCGGATTCAGCTCGCGGATACGGTCCCACGGCGTCCGGTAAAGCGGATATACTTTCGATACGTTCTGAACGAGCAGCAAATCCCAGTTTAGCGGCCTAAAGCCGGATAATCACCGTCAGGTCGCTGCCGGGATTCGCCGTGCCGACGCCGGTGACGTCGAGGCTGAGCCGGTCTCCCGCCGCCAGAACCGGCAATCCGAAGCCCGGCGCCGCGTTCGAAATCGCCGCGCCGGGATCGAACTGCGCAGTTGCCCACGGCTGCCCGTTACGATTCACCGCGAGCGTCACGCCGGACCCGGACGACGGCCCTCGCAACACGGCGTAGATATCCCGAACCGCCCGCGCCGAATCCACAATAATGTCCGGGGCCGCCCCGCTCAGCACCGCCAGATATCCGGTGATCTGAAACGAGAATTGCCCCCCGGCGAGTGTCCGCAATCCGGAATCAATCGTGTTCGTAAACGGCGCCGCCGTCGCTGGTCCCGCACCGAAGGAGTTCGTCATGTACAGTTCCGCGCTCGCGATTCGGATACCTGGCAAATTGACCGTTCCGCTCCATCGGCCGCTCGCCTGCGTGCCGAAGAAATTCCGAATGAACGGAACAATCACAACCTTACCAGTCAGCGGATAAACGGATTCCACAAGCGCGTGATCGGCCGCCGTAGTGGAATGCATGCCGCGCGTCAGCGCCGTGATGCCACCGGCCGTGGCGCCCGCCTGCAGAATTTCCTGCCCAATCTGGAGAAAGGCGCCGTCCGCAACCGGCGCCGCGAATGAGGCTGACGCATCCGCAACGCCCATCGGAGCGCTCAGGCTCACCGGCACGCCATTCAGTTCGTCAAAGTAGTGAAACGTATACGTGCCGGCCACGATGCTGGTTGTATTCGTCAGCGACGTGAATGCAATCCCGCTAAGCCGGATCGCTCCATCCACAGCGTCGATCGCAAACAGCGGCGCGGGCGGCTGCGCGAAATCGGCCGAGAGATCGCCCGATTGCCCCAGCACCCAGCGCGTGAGAGGCGAAAGCTCGATCGAGGCCAGCGCTCCCCTTGCGTTGGCGGCGCGCGCGCAGATCTCGATGGCGCTCCCGATACGTTCCGGCACGGTCAGCGTAAGAGGGCTCGACGTCCCGCTGTTCCCCGCGCGCCAGGAATTCTCGACGATCGCAAAAAAACTGGTCGCATCCGGCTCCGTGACCCACGCCCGATCGATCGTCAGCAGCGTGGCGGAATTGCCGGTGATCTGCCGCTCCTGCCCCGCGCCGTGACCGCGCGTGATCCGCACCACCTGCGATTTATAGCCGTCCACCGGCAGCGCCAGCGAACCGTTCCCCACTGTCGCCGCTGAATGCGCGGTAACGGGCGCCTCCGGCAGCAGTTCCCATCTCCACGAGAGTTCCACGTGATCGAACTGCGGATCGGGCGGCAGAATCGCCCGCGGCGCAAAGCCCGTATCGGTGAACGACGCCGCTGGCGCAACATTCGACGCGATCCGGAACAACTGCTCGGGCGCTGGCCCGCGATACACGTGGAATGTAACCGCGCCATCCGGCATCCCGATCCCCGAGAGCGTGACGGAATTGGAATCGCCTCCTCCGCTGCTCGCCTGCACGATGAATGAGAGCGAACCCTCGCTGCCATTCACATCCGCTGCGCTCAAAGCATAGAACCACGTCGCAGGGCCAGCCAGTGTTCCACCAGAGGAGTTGACTGTCGCCGACAGGTTCACGAGCGGCCCAGACAGAGCGCCTGGCTGTCCGGCAGGCTCCGTAAACGCTACCGTCAGTTCGAGGTCATGCGTGTTTTCGCTTCCCGTAATTTCCGCCTCGGTGATCCCCAGCTGCAGGGCGCCGTCCGAATCGAGTACCGTGCCGGCGACCGGCGCCGGAAGCCCTCCGCGCTGTCCTGCCTGCCACCCGCGTCCGCCGATGATGGACGACACGCTATCCGAATACCAGAGATCGTTGTGAAGCTGCGCGGAAATGATCGCCGTGCGGAAAGAAGCGCCCGGACGAATCCTCTGCACGCGAAACGCTGTCCGCTGCAGATTTTCCTTCAGATAGGTGACCGTGATCAGATCGCCCGGCATAAGCCCCAGCGCCTTCACGCTGGTCTCGAATTCGACAAACTGATTCCCCTGCACGCCGCGGTTGAGCCCCAGCAGCAGCATCCGCGACGCCTGGCTGAAGTTGCTGATACCCATCGCATCCCAGTGCGCGCCGATGATCTGCCCGCACAAATCGGAATCGTCGCCGTCGGTCAGAGAAAGGCTGTCCTGCTGATATTGATTGAACTCATCCTGGAATTCGACCGTGAGCCGGTTCGGCGTATCCTGCGCGCCGCGCGCTGAAATTCGAAAGTTCGCGCTGCCATCGGGATTCCGCGCAATCGAAGTCTCATCGAATTCATACGCGGGCCAGCCCGCCGCGAACATCTCAGTCGCATTGCTCCCCGCCGGCAGCGCCGGCTGTTGCAGCGCGAATGTGTTCTCGATCCGCGCCTCCAGCAGCCCGCTTGTATTCAGGACCAGATAAATTCGCGACGAGTTCCGCAAAGACCGGATGATTTCCCCTGCGCTCCGTTGCGCAACCAGCGCGAAATTGCACTCAAAACGCGGCGCTGAAATAGCGCCGGCGATCGGATCGTTCACCGAAATCTCTTCATCGCAGTACGCCGCGGCGCGCGCGAAGCTCTTCAAATCGATCTCATCGAGCCCATATGACGATCGCCGCAGAATATCCAGCAGAACCCAGGCCGGATTCGCCGAAAACTGCTCGCCCTGCGAATTGCCGTTCGCATCGAACGTGAGCAGTTTCATCCCTCGTACCAGAACCTGCACAGCGGGGATGCTCGAGCCATCGTTGATTCGGTTGGGCACGACAACAGACAGGTACGCCATGCTGCCATAAGGATCGCCCGCCAGTCCCGCGCCGCCATCGCCGAAGTTTGGGTCCTGCTGCCCGTTGCGGCGGCCGGCGGATATCAGATTCCACCAGCCGGTGGACGTCATATTCTGTCCGTTGACGCCCTGCGGAATCACCGCGTCATTCACCAGCACCGTCGCCACGCCGTCAATCTCGCCCATGCATAACAGCACTTCCATGCGGGTGAGATTGCCGTCGTTGCGGGAAAACACCACGGCTGCCCGGTGCCACTGCGTCCCGTAGATCAGCGGCACGGGATCGTTATACAGCCCCTGGTTGTCCTGGACGTTCGAAACCTGATAGTTCTTCTGCCCCGCCCCTCGCACCAGAATCGACGCCGGTACATATTCCAGACCGCCGAATCGCCCTGTAGGCCGCGAGCTCGAATCGGACGAAAACATGCCACGCTGCGCGCAATCCGAACGCGTGAGTCCACAGGAGGTAAACGGAGCCCCGCCGTTCAGATTCCCCACACCGCCCGGCTGATCCGCCGAATATCCGCAGCGATAGAAAAACGAATACTTGTTCTCCGCCGAACCATTCGCCCCGTTTGCGCGTTGTTCCGCCGTTGCGGGGAAACGCCATGGACAGAGCCGTTGGACGCTCACTTCCGGAAGCTGAGCGCGCTGCATCGACATGCGATTCATCGCGCTCAGCCGGAAGGTATTCTCGGTGATCTGCTCTGGCGGATTCACCAGTCCCCGGAACACCACAATCGCGTCCGTCGTCGCCTGACCGGTGGCTGTGTCGACAAAAATCGAGCTCACCACAAGGCGCGCGCCCTTAAATCCGGTGTGCTGTTCGATTTCAGAAAAGTGAGAGTCCGCGTTCGCCAGTTCGAATGAAAGCCGCGGCGACCCGCCCACCTGCGTATCCGATGCGACCTGCGCTTCAAACAAATTGTGCTTCAGTACGCGGCCATCGTAGGCCTGGCCGGAGATCTGAATGCTTTGGCTGCTCCACCGCCGCACGCCGCCATCCGCCAGTGTGCAATCAAACAGAAAGACCGGCGTATCGGCCTGCGCGGCCTCTTTGGCCACAAATGGACTCTGCATCGAAGCTCTCTTTCCCTCACACCCGCGAAATCAGATTGACCTGGCACGCCGAAAGCCCCGGCGCCGTGTGGACCACCTTCAGTTCCCCGCCCTGAAACCGCGTGTCTTCCAGAATTCCCGCGGCCGCCTCCGTTCGCCGATAGATCGAAGGCCACGGCTGCGCCTCCACCTGAAGGCCAAACACCCGCACCGTGCTGCCAGCGGCAAGGACGATCGAGAATGTGGACTCTGCAGCGCCCGCAACGCCGGGGCCGCTGACCTGAATCCTTTTCCACTGCGGGCCCGACGGTACGTTGACGCGCTTCGAATCGCGCGCGATCCCAACCGTACACGCCGAATCGCTCCGCACATAGGCGCTGAAACAAACCGTATACTCACCCGGAATCGCGAGGGTTTGCGAAAGCGACTGCTCCGCTCCGTTCCCGTTCTGCGCATTCCAGGCCCGCTGCGCTCCCAGAGGATCGCTGAGCCCGCCGCTGACCGCAAGCAGCCCTTTCTGCCAGTCCGGCTTCGAAAGATCTTCGCTCCACCCCAGTAAGTTCGCGAAGGGATCCACGAATCCAAACGAACGGGCTTCGGCGCGCGACGTTTGGAAAAAGCCGGTCAGCGCCGTCACTTCGGCGTCCGTCAGTTCCTGATAGCGGAGCCGCCACGCGATCGATCCACCGGGCGCGTCGCCGAGCGTGATCGTCTCTCCGCTCTCGAGCGTGTTCGAAATCGCGCGCCACTGCCGGCTGCGATGCAAAGGATATTGCGCCATCGCGCCGGACGCCAACTGCGGGAACCAGTTCATTTCACCTCCTCGATTCCGAGCGTCGCCGCCCCATCCAGATCGCCTGCAAGCGCTGTCGCCACCAGCCAGCCTGAAATCGCACACTTCGCCGCGGTCTCTCCCGTGGCGGGATCGGTGAACGAAAACGTCCCGGTTCCGATCTCCTCCGCAAACCCCATAACGGCCGCGAGTTCGGCTTCATCCAGCCGGTCCAGCCGCAGTTCCCATCGCCGCAGGCCAGCCCCGCTGATTGAATAGGTCTGCCGGCTGCCATCCAGAAACCGCACCGATTGGGTCACAAACGTCGTCGCGCGCGCCAGCGGCATCTGCGCCACGGCGCCGGTTTTCAGCAATGTGGGAAACGTAGCCATCGTCGCCCTTACAGACTCGCCACCACGTCGTTGATCGGATGCAGATTGAGCATCGCTTCCCGTACGGCGTTCGCAATGTCCGTGCTCCGGTCCATGAAGGACTGGCTATCCATCGCATTCACCTGGACCGTGATCTGCGGCGCGGCAGTCGTCGCCTGCGGCGCGGCGTTTGCGGTCTGCGCCAGCGCGCCGGCGGGCTGCGGCGCAGCGGCATCGCGCAGCGTGTCGCTGATCTGGATACTCGGAGGCGGCGTGTAGACCGGCAGCGGATCCGGCTCGTTCTTCGATCCGCCGCCGCCGAACAAGCTCAGCAATCCCGAAACCACCGGCGACAGCAAACCCAACCCGCCGAAGCCCCCGCCAAAATGACTGGCCACGTCATCAACCACAGACCCTCCCCCGGATGAATTTCCCTGGAGCGCTTGCAGGTTCGTCTGCAGAAATGCAGTCTGCTGCCGGAACTGCGCCTCCAGCATCGCGATATCCTGCGAAGCCTGCGACGAGGATGTTCCCGAATCCGCGCCGCTCAGGCCCACCACTATCGGAGCCGTCGCCGCAACTCCCTGCCAGCCCTGTGGCGCAATCGCCTGAAATTCTTCCTCAATGTTCCGTCGACGTGGCATCTCTCTCCTCGCGCTCCATCTCGCGGCGCAGAATGACGAACGCATCCACCTTCCGCGCCGCCATCCCCAGCGTGTCCGCCATTCCCAGTTGCCGGCGTACGAAAAACTCTTCCACAAACGCCAGGCTCTCGCCCGTTACCAGGGATTTCGGGCACTCCTCGGCCTGTGCGCTTTTCCGCGCCCACACCAGCCGGGGCTCGCCGCGCTCGTTTTCCGGCAAAAAGCCGCAGCGTCTTTTCTTCTCCAGACCGCTTCTCCTGCATGCGTCGCAATTCCACCCGGCCCGGTTCGCAAACTGGAAGTGGAACGCGACGATCAGTTTTTTATTTCTGCTTCGCTCAGACCGCACTCGGCGCGAATTGCCGTAAGCGCCTCTCTGACCAAAGGCTCGGGTCCACGCTCCATCAGCGATTCGGGCGTTGCCGCCTCGCCGTCGATCGAAAGGCCGAGCACGCCTTCGAGCCCCCACGCGAAGTACAGTCGATCCATCTGCGCGCCGAGCAGGCTCGCTTCCATGCGATTCTTTCCATTGTTCGCGGCGTCGAAATATTCGAGCCGCGCCGCCAGATCCCGCACGCGCGTCATCAGTTCCAGCCGCCGCGCAAAGCTCATGCGCGCAATTACCAGCACCACGCCCGGCGTGCTCTCGGATGCCACCGTTTTCCGGCTGTCCCACGCCGCCGCGCTATCCAAACGCCACCACCAGTTCGTCGTCCGTAATTCCCTGCGCCCGCGTGTCGTTAAACTGCCACTTCAGGCGCGTCTCGGAATCTTCGAACGTGGGCGCGTCCGGAATCACGCTGCGGAAGTAAGCGCCCATGATCTGGCCGGCGGTCTGTCCCATCTGGAACATCACGCCCAGCGGAGATTGTTGCCGCGCCGCCTGATAGAGGGCGTTTGTCGCGAAATCGTCCTGCGCGAAAAATTCGAGCGACATCAGCACTTCCCTGCCCCCCGGCGCAAGCGCGAGCGGAAGAATCGAGCCGAACTCCTTCTCGCGCAGCGCCAGATGATTGCAAACCTCCACGGAAGCCTGCGTGACCGTGAACATCTGATTCGGAACAACGCCCATCCACACCTGCCCGAGATTGCCGGGAATCAGCCCATAATCCACAGCCTCCGGGGCGGGCTCCTGCGGAAAAGCCGCCAGGCCACCCTGCCCGCTCTGGAACGACGCGTTGTCCACCACGTCCTGCGCCATTCCGCGAAAGATCATCTGGTGGAAATCGCCGTTCATCGAGATCGTGAACCGGTCCACGCCCACGCCCGTCAGCACGCGCTGCACGGAATCGGCCGGATCGCGATAGTCGAACAGGCTCACGCTCGGTAATTGGGTTGCCAGCCTATAAGTCGCGGTCGCGGTCAATGGCGTGCCTTCGGGGGGCGCTGTTGCGAACGGCGCATTCACAATCACCACCTGCGGCGTCACCACCGCCGCCACAAAGCGAATCTCGCTGTTATAGACAACGGCCTGTCCCACCGAGAGTCCATGTTCCGAGATGAAGTAGATCGCCGACTGGGTCGATCCCACGCTCGTTGTGGCCCCCGGCCACAACACTCCGGGAGCGCCCATCGCGGCTTCGATCATCGGGCCGTGCGGAGGCAGATTCAGCATATCGGCCCAGTCCCGCATGTAGGATGTCGCTTCCAGGCTGGTATGCTGACGCATCCCGGCGGGCAGCCCGGCCCATGTCCGGGTACCCGTTTTATCGCGGCGCACACTGCGTTCGCGCTGATTCTGAACTTTCAGACTCACGGCGGGAATACGGTTCGCCGCGGTGATCGCCGGCGCCTGTCCATACCCGGGCTCCTGCGCGCAGTACCACCGGTTCGCGTTCGACAAAATATAAGACATAATTTATTCGCTCAGTTCCACCACGAAGCTCACCTTCGCTCGCTGTAAGAAGTTTTTTCCGCCCATCGTCACCGGCTCGTAATCCACCCGGTATCCGCCGGCATAAGACGCCCCATCGCCCCAATCGCCGCGCGCCTCGCCCAGCAGCGCGCAAACCGCATCCACGTACATCTCGGTGTTGGATTCCGCATCCGCCAGCGTTTCCTGCGTCTGCCGGACCTCCACCGTCATCAGCGCCCTTCCGGAAAACGCGCGGAATTTTTCGCGCAGCAGATTCTCCAGCCGGTCGCAGTACACCAGCAGGGCCGGATACCGCGCCTGCCCGGACGCTTCCGCGATCTCATAGCTCACGTTCCTCGCCGTAATCGATCGAATCCCCGAGCCTTTCAGCGTGGGGTCGTTCGCCTGCATCGTCGTAATGCGCGCATTGACGCCTGTGGCTTCCGCCGTCAGCAGCGCCAGCACCTGCGTGGTCAGAGTTCCGGTGAATCCAGCCATGGTGTTCTCTCCGGAGCTCAGCTGATCGTTGCCGGCAGCGGTTTAAAAAGATCCGGCGCCTGACCCGTACCCGGCGTCTTCGAACTCGAGGAAGCGCCCGGTACATACGTGAACGATCCCCCTGGCCCGACCGGCGTCGTATTCTGGAGCGTCATCATCGCCAGTACCGCGCCCGCGTAGACGTTAAAGCCCACCGCGTTCGCCGGCGCGTCCGTGGCCATCACCGTCATCAGGTTGTCGGCCGGAACAACAATCGAGCCTGGCGCTGAAGGCGCCCCCTCCTGCCCCGTCGCGTTCACCCACGCCACGCACGCATAGAGGGTTCCACCGGTCTGCGATTCGCCCGCAATCGTCCCCAATACTGGCAGCGCCGCTTTCGGCAACGGATCGTTCACCAGGCCCACGCCGTTCGCGACGAACCGGTCCTTCGCCGCGCAACCCAGCTTCACGAACATGTCCCATTTCGCCTTGTAGCGGTCGATGAGCTGCGTGTACGACGCATCGCGATACACCATCGCGAGCGCCTGCATTTTTTCCCAGCGCGCAAGGTCCGTTGTCGCCACCACCTGGTTGACCGTGGGCGCCGGCTGTAGCCGCGCGAGCAGAGTCGAAAGTTCGGACTGCACGTCGCTCATCGCCAGCTTCAGCTTCGAGGTGACATTGATTCCCACCGTCTGCGCCGTATCGAGCAGCCCGGAATCCTCGTCCACCAGATCGTCGATCGTGCACGCCGGTCCGTCGGTGAAAAGCGCCATGGCTAGCTCCGCTCCTTTGCTTTGTCTTCCGCCTGCGGCATCACCACAATCTGGACCCGCCGCGCCGCCTCTTCGCGCTCATGCTTCTGCCGCGCCGCCCGCAGCCCCTCGCGGAACTCGGTAGCCTCGGCATCGCTCGCCACACGCGCGCGGCCTTCCGCGATCAGCCGCGCCGCCACGCTGCGCGGCGCTTCCGTGCGAACGCCCGGCTTTCCGCCCTCGGGCGTCTCGAGGCTCACCAGCACCACCTCATTGCCTTTGAGTCCCTCTTCCGTGTCTTTGACTTTTCTGTAATAAGACCGAACGTCCATCACTGATCTCCTGGTTCTGAACTTTGTGGGGCGGGGCTTCGGCCCTGCCGCCGGGCTTCCGCCCGGCGCGCGCGACCCGGACTCTTCACTCGTGCCGCATTTCCGAAGCCGCCGGACCTGCGCCCGGCGGCCCCGTCACGATCGCTAGCTGTTCACCTGCACCGCATGGTTGTTCCGCAGCGCGGCGCATCCATACAGCACGTCCACCGTGAACTGCTGCGAAAGAGTATTCGGCTGGTAGCTCATCGTCACCCGCATTCCGAAGTTCCCCAGTTCCGCATATTCCGCAATCGCGCCGGTCCCCGGCAGCGGCTGCGGCAAACGCCGAACCACCAGCCCGATCGCATCGCGCTCGAACGCCAGGTTATGCGTGTTCACCGGCGAGCTGCCGGTCGCCGGCACGAATTGCGAACGGAACACATAAAAATCTTTGATCTTCCCGATCGTTCCGTCGACCATCGTCCGCAGACCGGCATCGCCCGCCGTCTGAAATTCGCTGAAGCGCGGAATCTGGCGCATCTGCGAATAAGTGTTGCTGTCGACCACCAGATACTTCGGGCGGTTCGCCGGCACCTTCGCCTGAAACAGCGCCGTTTCCGCCTGGTCGATCACCGCTTCCGTGATCGGCGTTCCCGCCGTACCGAGCGGCGTGTTGGCCGTGAAGCCCGCATAGAGACCGAGCAGATCCGACTCGATCCGCTCCGCGATCGCCGCCACTGCCGGCTGCATGTAAACGCGCAGCAGATCCGGCACCGCCAGAACTTTCGTTACGTCCGGAATCTGGAACGTCGCTTCCACGTGCGAATTGAGCACGATCTGCGCATTCGTGAGATTCGGATTCTGCGCCTGCACGCTCCCGCCCTCGGCGATGTTGTTCGCCACGAGCTGCGGCGCGATCGGCACATTCACCGTATCGCCCGCCTGCGCCAGTACGGGTTCGTAATCGCGATTGACCAGATTCCCCATCACCAGATTTCCGACGAGGGCCGGCAGCGCATCCGCCGCCACCAGCTTCACAATCGCGTTCGCGACATTTGCTGAAGTAATTGAAGCCATCTTTCTCCTTTTTCAAAACAAAAAGGGATGGCCGAAGCCATCCCCTGCTTTCACCCAACTTGTTTTTTACCTAACGCAGCGTTTGCGACGCGACCCGCAGAATCTCCTGCCGCGCCCGCTCCAGTTCCTCTTTACTCATCGACGGGCCGATCCTGTCGAAATCCACCGCCACGGCGCCGGCCGCCGCGGTCTTCTGCGCTCCCGTCATCCCCGTTCCGCCGGCAATGCGCGCCGGCAGAAACTCTGGATTCTCTTCCACAAATCCCGCCAGAAACTCGCTCATCGCCTGGTCGCCGGCCATCATCCGCCCGTCTTCCCCGCGCACGATCCCATCCTGCACCGCCTTATAGGCGAGATCGACTTTCACCACCCCCAGCCGCTGCAATTCCGAACGGATCGCCGAAGCCCTCTGCGCCTCTTCCGCCGCCGCCCGCGTCCGGGCATTCTCTTCGCTCATCTC
>CAZWTH010000350.1:0-2231 GCA_964636715.1 uncultured Solibacteraceae bacterium
GGTGAAATTTTCTACGAGGGCGGAAACGCGTTCGTCGTCGAGCATGCGTTCGACCTGGGCGGTGAGTGCTCCGGGGGCTCGCAGTTTGTTGGCTGCGGCCAGGTCGAGGAGCGTATCGTCGGGGATGGTGCTCCAGAGGAAGAAGGACAAGCGCGAGGCCAGTTCGAGATCGGTGACCGGATGCGCCACGCCGGGGCGAGCCTCGGCTGGGTCCTTTTCGATTCGGAAGAGGAAGTTCGGGCTCGAGAGCACGCGCGCAACGGCAACTCGCAGACCATCGTCGAAATTGCCGCCGTTCTGACGCGAGCGTTTATAGAAGGAGAGAGGCGCGTCGATGTCCTCGGCGGTGACCGGCCGGCGATAGGCGCGGCGGGTAAGAGTGGTGAGGATCTTGGTGGCGCAGGCGGTTTGATCGGCGGCAGTCGATCCGGGATGGCACACATAGAGCCGCTTGCGGCTGGGGCCTTCGCTGACACCCTTCACGTTATATGGACCGTCGATCGCCACGGTGCGCAGCTTGGGCATACCGCCGACGAAGTGGATTTCCTGGCTATCGCGGCGAGCGGGCTCCCACACGTCCTGCTGCATGAAGGGGCGCTCTCTCCAGGTGAAGCCCACGTCGTGGGGACCGGCGGTAACGCGCGCACGTCCTGACATGCGCTTGTCGATCATCGCGCGGGAGGTGTTGAGGTCGGCGGCCTGGGTTTCGTGATCCTTGGGGCCTCCGATGGGAGCCGAATAGACTTCGTTGCCGTCGATGGTGATGACGAAGGTATAGGGAATGTCGTTGCCTTCGACGCCGCTGTAGCCTTCGGCGACGCCTCGGATGAGACGGGCGGACAAATTGTACTCGCCATCGGCTGGGAAGACGTGGTGGATGACGGTGCCGCCGGTGGTGCCGAGCGGGAGGCCGTCGACGTAGCCGTTCTGGCTGAGTTCGCGGCTGATGGTGTGCTCCGTCATACCGGCTTTTACTTGCGGATCGCCCACGGCCATCGCGGCGACGCGCTGCGCGGCTGTCACGTAGGCCTCAAGCAGAAGGGGCGAGGTTTTGAGCGCGGTCGCGATGTTGTCAAAGCCGAAGTCCGCGCCGTCGGTCGGGAGCAGTTCGGAGACATCGAAATCGACGGCCAGCAGGTCGCGGATGGCGTTGGCGTATTCGGCGCGGTTCAGGCGATGCACGACGTAGCGGCCAGGAGTGCTGCGCCCTTCCCACGCGCGATCGAGCGACGTCGCTAGCCAGTTCGTGAAGCCGGCGTATTCGGCCTCGGGCGGCCGGGGCATGCCGGGAGGCGGCATCGCGCGGACGCTGAGCTTGCGCAGGACGCGTTCCCAGGTTCCGGCGTGAGCGAGGAGGTCATCGAAGCCGGCCTCTTCCAAATTGAGAGGATTGTTCGCGGGCTGCGCGGACTTCCGGTTATGGCAGCCGATGCAGTATTTGTTCACCCAGGTGCGGTATTTCGCGGAGTCCTCTGGCGGGGTGATGGCTTTGGAAGCCGCAGCCGGGGACGAGGCTTTTACGGTGGTGCCACTGCGGGTCTGGGCGATGAGCGCAGCGCCAATGCCGAAGCAGACTGTCGCCGAAAGTGCGAGGGCCAACTTCATCGAGCGCCTTTCGCGGGCTTCGCGGCTGGGGCCTTCTTTGCGGGGTCTTCGTTTAAGTGGTCCGGCGGCGGCGCGGGATCGTTGGGGCCGAGGTGCATCAGTTCGCGGAGGGCCGCGATCACTTCATCGCGCGAGTCTTTCTTCTGGCGGGTGGCGGGGCCAGCGCCAACTGCGCCGGGATTGATAGGTGCAACGGTTGCGGGGAGTTTCTCGGCGAGGGCCAGAGGCGTGAGGTTGTCTTTGTTGGGAGCGCTCAGCGATGCGCCTGCTTCGGCGAGCGCACGAATCATCGCGACCTGCTGGGCCTGGACGGCCTGATGGAGCGGCGTTGAGCCGTCGGAGCCTTTGGCGTTGGGGTCGGCTCCGGCCGCTAGCAACAGCTTCATGGCTTCCACCGGATCGCGGCTGCCGGGCTCGCGGTATGGCGGCGGGCCGGTGCGCGTGTAGCCGGGGCCACCTTGGATCGCGGGTCCATTGCCACCCTTCATGGCCGTTACGAGGGCGGACTGGCTGGCTGGACCGGGGCCGGGACCTTTCTTTTCATCCGTGGACTTGATGTCGGCCGGGGTCCAATCGAGCTTCGCGCCTTTCGCGAGGAGAAGTTTCAGGACATCCACGTCGGCGGC
>CAZWTH010000351.1:0-1631 GCA_964636715.1 uncultured Solibacteraceae bacterium
CCAAAGGGCTCAGCGGAGAAGTCGTTGAATCCCTCTATCGCGACCTCGTTGCCTACTGCGTTTCCGAAGAACACAAGCAGTGGGAAGCCGATCACGCCAACGCCTCGCACTCATAACGCCACACATACAGCAAGAAAAGTCACAGCGCCCGCTTATGGTACCGGTAAGTTTCATCGCCGCCACAAGCGTGCCCATCGTCGCGCCCGCGAACTCCCGCTCCTGCGGCCGGAAGCGCGGATTTACTGCATCGTAATTTCCTGCGGCGCGGACCTCTCGCTCTCGTTGCCCGCCTGATCCAACGCCGAGACTTGGTACGCGTAGTGTGACCCCGCGGTTACGTCCTTATCGCTGTAAACCGCCGCCGTCAACCCATCCGCGATCTTCACGCCGCCACGATACACGCGATAACCCGCCAGATCCGCATCGGTCACGCCGTTCCACGAAAGCTCGATCGTCGCCGCGCCCGCAACGGCCGACAGCCCCGTCGGCTGCTCCGGCGCGAACCGGTCTCTCGGAGTGAACGTAACCGGTTCCGATCGATCACTCTCCAGCGCCCCGCCACTCGTCTGCCGCACGGATTGCACCGCATACTCCCACGCATTCCCGTATCCGGCCGTCGCATCGTCGAACGCAGGCTTCGTGCTTTCTCCGATTTGCGTCCAGTCCGCATCCGCTGGCTTCTTCCGGAAAATGCGAAATTGCGGCGCCTCCGCCGTCCACTGTAAATGGACTGCATTCCGCGCATCGCTCGGCGTCACATCCCGCGGCACAGGCAGCGGCGGCAGCACTTCCAGGTTCGCGAACGTCCATCCGTCATCGCGTCCCTTCGGCCCATGCACCTTCACGCCAATCACCACGGGTTTCCCCGTATACGGCCCCGCATCGATGGCGATAGCGCGCGAATACCACTCCCGCCGTTGCGCCACGGTTGCCGCCGCGGTCTCCCGCGCGGCCCGGCGCATCTGCGCGGCCGTCATTCCGCCGGATGCCCCCCTCGCTCCGGTGCTCTTGCTGAAAGCCCGCGCGGTGGCCGCGGCGCTGCGCAGAGGCTCCCACGCGGGTACCGGAATGCGTGCTGAACTCGCCGTCCACTGCGCTAAGTCCCAGGGATCAGGCCCGGGCCCAATCCGCATCTCGATGTCCGGCGGCTGCTCGATCTCCAGCCCCTCCGTGGTCTGCTGCGGAAGAACGAATGTGACATTGATTTTCGATCCGCGCTGCGCCGCCGCCAGATCCCGCACGCGTTCCGGACGCCGCAGCGCGGGTGGCTTCGGGTCCCCCGCGTAGCCGCAACCCGAAAGAACCGCCGCCATCGCGGCCAGCGCCGGAACCAGAACGATTGCGCAGCGCATCAGAGAATGTAGCGGCTCAGGTCCTGATCTTTCACGATGCCCGCAAGCTGCGTCCGCACATACGCGGCGTCCACCTTCACGTTTTTCTTCCGCAGGTCCGGACCTTCGAAGGAAATCTCTTCGAGCAGCTTCTCCATGATCGTGTGCAGCCGGCGCGCGCCGATGTTCTCCGCCTGCTCGTTCACCTGCGCCGCGAAGCGCGCGACTTCCTCCAGCGCGTCTTCGGTGATTGTCAGCTTCACGCCCTCGGTTTCGAGCAGCGCCGTGTATTGCTTCGCC
>CAZWTH010000352.1:0-1529 GCA_964636715.1 uncultured Solibacteraceae bacterium
TGGCGATGACATAGACCAACATTATATGCACCGCTTATGAACACTTCATGACGCGCCGGCCGCCCCTTTCCGCCGCAGAACAGCAGTCATGTTACGTTGAAATCCAATGGCGCTGGCACCGCTGCACTTCGTCTATGCCCCTAACCATTACGACTGCGCCTCGCTCCCCGGCGATGAGCGTTCCAGAGTCATCCTCTCCCGTCACAAACCCGACACGCTCGTCATTTTCGTTCACGGATTTCGCGGCGATGCTCTCGAAACCTGGCAGGATTTCGATCAATTAGTCATCACCAATCCCCGCTTTAAAAACGCCGATTTCATCTTTTTCGGCTACGACGCCTATCTCTCCAACGTCCTTGCCGGAGCCAGCTTTCTCTACAACCTTCTGAACGATCTCGAAGAAAATCCCGCATCCGTCACCAGCATCACGAATCCGAATATCGCAGCCGCCCGCCGCGGCAAATACAAGCGAATCGTTCTCGTGGCGCATTCATTGGGAGCTGTCGTTTGCCGCTGGGCCATTGTCCGCGCGGTCGAAGAAGGAAAGGACTGGCGCTCGCGCCTCCGCCTCCTGCTCTTCGCGCCCGCTCACACCGGCAGTGATCTCGCGCATCTCGCCACATCCGCCGCCGAAGGTTTCGCCTGGATCTCGCTCTTCGTCCAGGCCGTCAAAGCCAACGTTCCCCTCGTGCGTGAACTCGACCCCTCGCCCCGCATCCTCACCGAACTGGCCGACCGGGTGTCGAAAGCGAAAAATGAGTCCTGTCTCAAAGCCAGCCGCGTCGTCATCGCCGAGCGTGAAATCGTCGTCAGCAATCTTCCCTTCCCTGGCGATCCCTGCCCGGACGCGCTCCGCGACACCGACCATATCTCTGTCTGCAAGCCCACTGCCGCTCGTATGAAACCCGTCCAGTATCTGGAGGATCTCCTCCCATGAGCACCGCCGCTCAGGAACATCTCGATTTCCTCTGGCCGACTCTGCAATCGCGAGAGGAAGTGCAGGCCGCCGACCAACTCTGCCGCGATATGGACGACGCCGCGCTCGCGCATCTCCTCCGCCCGCATAGCGCAGGCGGCGTTTCCACCCTGCAGGAAATCGAAAACCGCCAGACTTTCGATCACGCGCTCCAGTCGTATTGCCTTCTCACGGTCGCCATTATCGCCGGCTACGTGCCCGCCGATCTCGGCCGGAGTGTGCGCGAAACCGCGAAGGCTTTTCTCAATCGCGAACCGGTCCGTATCTATTACGAGAAGCATTACCCCGTCTTTCTCCCTTGCCTGCTCCGCCTCCACGTGAATGGCGAAATTGCGCTCCCGCAGGAATCGGGCGACGTCGCCTGGGGCGGCTTCCAGTGGTTTGTCCGCTTCTCCGGGCGCTTCGACAAAGACCGCAATCTCGAAGCCTTCCTCCGGCTGCTCGATGGTTTCCATTACGGCGATTTCAATATCTCCAGCTTCATCGCCAGCCTCGATAAACCGGACGAAGCCCTTGCCGGTATCGTCAAACCCGTTGATCTGTTGAACCGCCG
>CAZWTH010000353.1:0-6825 GCA_964636715.1 uncultured Solibacteraceae bacterium
CCATCTCGACATCCTGCTGCTGAACGGGAGCGACTGGATTCCGCGTGCGGGGCATCGTACGGTGGCAGCGCTGTATCGGAACAACGGCAAGGGCGCGTTTGCGGATGTCACGCGCGGCAGCGGTCTCGATATCCAGATTCACGGAATGGGCGTGGCGGTGGGTGATTACGATAACGACGGCCGTGACGATCTTTACATCACGGCGGTGGGCGGCGATCATCTGTTCCGCAATCTGGGCGGCGGACACTTTCGCGATATGACGCGCCAGAGCGGTCTGGCCAATGCACAGTTCTCATCGAGCTCAGCGTGGCTGGATTACGACAAGGACGGGAAGCTCGATCTGTTCGTGGGGAACTATGTGCAGTGGAGCGAAAAGGGCGATATTCGCTGTTCGCTCGACGGCACGAATAAGTCGTATTGCACGCCGGAACTGTATAAAGGCGCAGCCTCAAAGCTCTATCGCAATCTGGGAAATGGCAGGTTTGAGGATGTGACCGCGAAGGCCGGGCTCAACGATGCGTCGAGCAAGACGCTCGGCGTGACCGTTTTCGATTTCAACAATGACGGCTGGCCGGATTTGTTCCTGGCGAATGACACGCAGCCGAACAAGCTCTATCGAAACCTGGGGAACGGGACGTTCAAAGAAGATGGACTCGCCGCAGGCGTGGCGTTCGGCGATGACGGCACGGCCCGCGGCGCGATGGGAACGGACGCGGCGGATTACGATCGTTCGGGACGGCAGCATCTTGTTGTCGGCAATTTTTCAAACCAGTCGCTGGCGCTCTATCACAATGACGGCAACGGGCTGTTTTCCGATCTGGCCGCCCGCGCGGGTATCGCCCGGCCCAGCCAGCTCGACCTGACGTTCGGGCTGTTTTTCTTCGATTACGACCTCGACGGTTTGCCGGATATTTTCGCCGCCAACGGTCACCTCGAAGAAGACATCACGAAAGTGCAGCCGAAGATCCAGTACGCGCAGCTTCCGCTGCTGTTCCATAACGCGGGCGGTGGCAAATTCGATAACGTGACCGGCGCTTTCAAGACGCCGCTTGTCGCGCGCGGCGCGGCTTACGGCGATTACGATGGCGATGGCGATCTGGATGTGCTGGTTTCGAGTAACAACGCGCCCGCGCATCTCTATCGAAACGATGGCGGCAATGCGCGCCACTGGCTGCAACTGCGGCTGGCGGGGACGAAAAGCAATAAAGACGGCATCGGCGCCCTGGTGCATGTGACAAGCGCGCAGGGAAAGCAGGAACAGACGGTTCACAGCGGATCGAGCTATTGTTCGTCGAGCGACCTGGCGCTGACGTTTGGACTGGGCGGCGACTCCTCCGCCTCCGTGGAAATCGACTGGCCCAGCGGCAAGCGCCAGAAGCTCGACAACGTGAAAGCCAATCAGCGAATGACCGTGACGGAAAATTGAAAAGTGCACGACGTCCTCTCGCTTTCCGGAACACAACAGGCCCGGCTGATTCGGGAACACGCGATCTCTTCGGTGGAACTGGTGGATGCCCATCTGGCGCGCATCGCGGAAGTCAATCCGCAGCTCAACGCGGCGATTGAAATTCTGGCCGAACCGGCGCTCGCCACGGCGCGCGATGTCGATGCGGGCAGAATTACCGGACCGCTTGCCGGCGTTCCCTTCTCTATCAAAGATTCCATTGAAGTCGCCGGGACAGTGTGTTCGGCGGGAACGGCTGGCTATCGCCGGCGCGAGCCTTCAACGGCGGACGCCACCCTGGTCGCGCGGCTGCGCGGCGCGGGAGCAATCCCGCTCGCGCGCACCAATCTTCCCGATCTGCTCTTCGCGTTCGAGAGCGACAATCTGCTGTTCGGACGCACGAATAATCCCTACAGCCTCCAGCGGACTTCCGGCGGATCGAGCGGTGGCGAATCGGCCCTGATTGCGGCGTGCGGATCGCCCTTCGGATTGGGCAGCGATGCGGCGGGGAGCGTGCGACTCCCCGCGCACTACTGCGGAATCACGTCGATCAAACCGACATCGGGCCGTCTGGCGCGTACCGGACATGTACCTCCAGCTGGAGGATGGATCGAAACCCTCTGGCAGATCGGTCCCATGGCGCGGCGTATTGAGGATCTGTGGACGATGATGCCGGTCCTGCTGGGCCCCGATGGGAGCGATCACACGGTCATTCCGATGCCGTTCGAGCGGCGGCCGGGCGCGCTGGAAAATCTGCGCGTCGCGTACTTCACGGATAACGGAATTCTTGCAGCGGAACCGGAGACGGCGGCCACCGTGCAGGCCGCGGCGCGAGCGCTCGCAGACGTAGTCCGCATGGTGGAAGAGCGCCGGCCGCCGCGAATCGAAGAGAGCTACCAGCTTGAGATGAAAATGCTGGGGGCGGATGGCGCGGACGGGCTGCGCGACTTTTTAAAAGACATCGGCAGCCACCAGACGCATTTCCTGCTGGAAGGCTGGCTGAGCAAACTGGAACCATACCGCACCGATCTGGCGGGCTTTGCGAAATTCTGGGCGCGGCTCGACCGGTTCCGTCAGGATCTGTACGGCTTCCTCAACGATTTCGACGTCCTCATCTCGCCGGTTTCGTTCAGTCCGGCGGTTCCGCACGGGACATCGATTGCCGATGATGTTTTTCCGGGCTATAGCTACACCATGACGCACAACCTTACCGGCTGGCCCGCGGCTGTGGTGCGATGCGGACAATCGAGCGATGGGCTCCCCATCGCGGTGCAAATCGCCGCGGCGCCCTGGCGCGAAGATGTAGCGCTGACGGTAGCGGAGTATTTGGAATCCGCCTGCGGCGGCTGGCAGCCTACAGGCTTGTGACGCACTCGCGCACGCAGGCGGCGACGTAGCGGACGTCATCCTCCGGCATGCCCGGATAGATCGGCAGCGAAACGGAATTCTCGAATTGCGCGAGCGCGCGCGGGCAGGCGTCGCCGCCTGGGATACCCGCGAATGCCGGATGCAGCGGGATCGGAATGAAGTGTACGCTGCATTCGACGCCGCGTTCTTTCATGCGTTCGATAAACGCGTCCCGCGAAGGGACGGCGATCCGGTAGAGATGCCAGCAGTGGCCGGGAACGGCGGCGGGCAGTCCAATACCCGCATCCCGCAGTTCTTCTGCATAGATCGCGGCGCAGCGGGCCCGGCTGGCGAGAAATTCTTCCTGACGCTTGAGTTGCTCGATGCCGATAGCCGAATGAATGTCGCTCAGGTTGAATTTGAAACCCTGCTCTTCCACGCTGTAGCGCCAGCCCTGGCGTGCGCCGATGCCATGATGCCGCAGCCGTCGAAGCCGTTGGGCAAGTTCCGGGCGATGCGCGGAGATCATGCCGCCTTCACCCGTGGCCAGAGCTTTGGTGGCGTAAAAGCTGAAGACAGCGGCGTCGCTGCGCGCGTCACTCCCCACGCGCCGGTCGCCGTAACGCGCGGCGAGTGCGTGAGCCGCATCTTCCACAACGAGGAGCCGGTGGCGTCGCGCGAGAGCTGAAAGCGCGTCCATGTCGCACGGAGCGCCGGCCAGATGGACCGGCAGCAGAGCCTTCGTACGCGGCGAAATGCGCGATTCGACGTACGCGGGATCGAGATTGTCATCGCTGCCGACGTCCGCGAGAACGGGCGTTGCGCCGGTGTGAAGAATGGCGAGAACCGTGGCGCAGTAGGTGACGGGCGAAGTGATGACTTCATCCCCCGGGCCGATATCGAGAGCCTTCAAGGCCAACTGCAGACCGGAACTGCAGGAGTTCACCGCAACCGCGTGAGGCGCGCCGATGTACTCCGCGAACTGCTTTTCAAACTCAGCTGTAGTGGGGCCGGTCGTGAGCCATCCGGACCGCATCACATGAGCTACGGCGGCGATCTCCGCTTCACCGATGGCGGGACGATGGAAAGAAATAGTACGTCTTGTCATGCTCCGTAGTGCGCGATCAATCTCCGATTGAGCAAATCGAGAGCGGCCTGCGATGCGAACGCCCGCACCCGGCCGCGGTCGTTCACAGGCCACAGTCGATGCGTGACTTCCGTTTTATCGGGTCCCGCAATGCCAATGAAAACCGTACCCACAGGCGCTTCTTCGCCATCCGTCGAAGGCCCGGCATTCCCGGTGATCGAAACCGCCCAGTCCGCATTCGCGGCGCAGCGCGCGCCCTCCGCCATGGCTGCCGCGGTTTCCTTGCTGACGGCGCCGTGCTGCGCCAGCGTTTCCTCGGGCACGCCGAGCAACTGCGTTTTCATGCTGCGCGCATACGTGATGTATCCGCCGGCGAAGTATGCGGAGCTTCCCGGCACGCTCGTAATGCGCTGCGCCAGACCACCGCCCGTTGCGCTCTCCGCAACCGTGACGGTAGCGCCCGCGGCGGCGAGCCTGGCGCCCACTACCACTTCGAGCGGCTTGCCATCGCGCGAATAAACGTTCGCGCCCAAAAGTTCGGCTGCCTGCTCCGCAATTCTTTCGCTCAGCGCGACTGCTTCCTTCTCCGTCTGGCATTGCGCGCGGAAGCGAACCTGGAGATCGCCTTCATGCGCGAGCACCGTAGTTTCCAGATGCGGGACGCCGACGTAAAGCGGTGCGACCGTCTGATCCAGCTGCGATTCGGAAATGCCGGTCACTCGCAGCACGGTCGTATGAATCGCCGCCTTCGGAGCGATCTTCTCCAGCCGCGGCAGGCACTCGCGGGTGAACATCGACTTCAATTCCGAGGGGGGACCCGGCAAAAGCACCACAAACCGCTCACTCCGCCCATTCACCACACACCACTGACCCGGCGCTGTGCCGCGATCGTTCGAAAGAATCTCCGCGCCGTCCAGAATCATGGCCTGGCGCCGGTTGATCTCCGGCATCTGGCGGCTCATCCGCCGGAAGCGGTCTTCGATTGCGTTCAGGGTTCCGGGATCGATCGCCATCGTGCAGCCAATCGCGCGCGCGACCGCGTCGCGGGTCAGATCGTCTTCCGTGGGCCCGAGCCCGCCCGAGAGAAACAGAATCGTCGAATCCTCCAGCGCGCGCTGGATCGCCGTCACCAGCCGCACTGTGTCATCGCCGATCACGTGTTTCGCCGTGACCTCAATTCCCAGCTGATTGAGATGTTCCGTGATGAAGAGCGAGTTCGTATCCAGCCGGCCGGCTGTCAGCATCTCCGAGCCGACCGCAATGATCTCCGCATTCATAAGCGGCTAAAAAACCTGATAACCCTTGATCCCCACATCCACCCGATGGATGGCATTTGTGGTCGCGACGAGCAGCGACTTCGAAGGCGAAAACGCAAGCCCCACAATACCAGGACCGGACAGGAAGTGCTCAACCGAGCCCTCAGGCGTAATCCGCACCACGCCTTTGCGCCCCATCCAGGATGCGGCGGAGTAGAGATTGCCATCGGCGTCAAACGCCATCCCCTGCGGGCGCCCGAGCCCGCGGTAAAACACCTGAACATCGCCGTTGTCGCCAATCTTGTAGATGCTGTCGAAGCTCGAGGTCGTGGGGCCGCTGACGTAGAGGCGCTGATCGGGTCCCCACGCCAGGTGATACGAAGAAATCGAAGGCTCAATCGTCGCGTACACAAAAATCTGCCGCGTCGGGCTGACTTTGAAAACCGTGCCGCTGCGATCGCCCACGTAGAGATTGCCCTGCGGGTCGAAGCAGATGCCGGTCGCCACCCCCATGCCTTCCACAAAGACCGACATGTTGCCGGTCTGGGTCACCTGGTAGACAACGCCATCGAAGCGGCTCGAAATGTAGAGCAGCCCGTCCGGCCCGGCGGCAATGCCCGTGGGATTCATCAGATCGTTGATGAACGGGCGCATATTGAAGTTGAGATCGATCCGGTAAACCGAAACCGGCACCTTCTGGCCGCGCGAGCCGCTGAAAGTCGTGTAGATGTTGCCGAAGGCGTCAACGGCAGGATTAGTGACAGGGTGCAGATTTTCGGCGATCTGAATGCCGATATCGCAGCTCCACGTCTCGCTGACCTTGCCATTGCTCTCTTCCCCGCGGCCCACCACGAGTTCGCCGACCGAAGCGCCATCGGGCACGCGCACAATGACCAGCGAATCCGAACCGATGACCACGGGCGCCTGCATATCGCCGATCGTGACGCGCGGCCGCTCGCCCGCGGCAAGCCCCTTGCCGCGAATGGAAAGCTCTCCACCCGCGATGGCGGCTGGGGGGTATACGGACGAAATCATGGGCCGAAGATCCTCCGGCTTGCTCGCGCCTGCTTTTTCCGACGATTTACGGGTTGCCATACCTAGTAGACGTTGAATCTCCCCAGCACATATAGGATAACCGCGCCGTAGATTCCAGCCATGGCATCGTCCAGAACGATGCCGGTTCCGGCGGGAAGTTTTTCGAGGCTCCGCACCGGCGGCGGCTTCCAGATATTGAACAAACGGAACAGGATCAGGGCGTAGAGAAACGCCAGGGGATTCAGCCGCGTGGCCCCCGCAAGCGTCAGCCATTGGCCCACCACTTCATCCACCACTACGATCTGCGGGTCTTTCCTGCCAGTCCCGATCGAAACCGCCGTGGCGGACTGAATCGCCGGGTAGAGGATCAGGATCGCCAGCGCTCCAAACCAGAGCGGCGGCCACCCATGATGGAAAACCAGCGGCCAGGCGACGATCAAAGCTCCGAGCGCGCCGAATGTGCCGGGCGCCTTCGGGACCAGACCGCAGCCGAACCACGTGGCGAACCAGAAAGCCGGTCCGCGCTTCACTCTTCGTCGTCCTGTTCCGTATTTGGATGCGCCAGCCCCGGCGCGGGCGTCGAGATCACGTACTTTTCAGTGGCCCAGTTCCCCAGGTCGATATCCCGGCAGCGCTCGCTGCAGAACGGCGCTTCC
>CAZWTH010000354.1:0-6123 GCA_964636715.1 uncultured Solibacteraceae bacterium
TGCGCAGCAGCCTGTTCAAATCGAGCTACCGCTTGCGCGCCATCTGGCCCTTGGCCATCTGCTTGACCTTTTTCTTCATCGAGCCGCGCGCCACGGTCGACGCCCGCTTCGCCTTCGGGGCCGCCTTCTTGCGGGCCGCGCGCTTCACCTTCTTACGTTCATCCTTCGATTCGATCTTCTTGGTATTCATCGTGTCTTTTTATCGGACCTTTGTCAGGCCCGCATACTTCTCCACTAGTTTCTTTAATCCGCCGCGGTCGAAAGCGACAACAATCTTCGCATCCGCGCCATCGCCTTCCCGGCGGACGATGGTCCCTCTCCCATATTTGGGGTGCTCTACTACTGTACCTGTTGACGCAGGGCGTTTGGGAGCGGGGGGCGCCACCGGCATCGCCGCGCGCGGTTTGGGCGGGGGAACCGCCTGTGTGCGCCGCTGGATCGAGGGCTCCTCCCACGGGGGCCTGCTCGCGTCTTCTGTTTGCGGAAACAGACCGCCCTGCCGGCTTTCCGGCCGGACCGGCGCCGCGGAAGGCGCGGGAGCAGGAGGCTTCGGTTTGGGCGGGGCGGGGGGAGGCGGCACCTTCGCCGAGGCACCGCCGAATCCGCGCACCGGCACATTCATGCCGCGCTGCTTGAAAAATTCCGAGACGTTCTCCAGCGAGTTATACGTCTTGCCCGTGTAGAGATTGCGCCGCGATTCCTGCCTCACCGTGGAGCGCTCGGCCATCAAATCCACGTTCGACGATGAATCGGCCACGTCGTCGTCATCGTCCGGTATCCCCAGGTGGATGACCAGCTGCGACGGGATCTCCTTCAGGAACCGCGACGGCATACTGCGCTGCTGCTCGCCGCCCCCGAACTTGCGCCGGTACCGCGCCCAACTGACGATCAGCCGTTTCTCCGCGCGCGTCATTCCGACATAGCAGAGCCGCCGCTCTTCTTCCATCGCCGCTTCGCTCAGCAGCGACCGGCTGTGCGGAAAGAGCCCTTCCTCCATGCCCGCCAGGAACACCACCGGAAATTCCAGACCCTTGGCGTTGTGCAGCGTCATCAGAGTGATCTGCGATTGCTCGTCGATCGCATCGGTCTGCGCGACCAGCGCCGCGTGATCCAGAAATTCTTCCGCCGTTTCGCCGCGCTCCACGGCTTCGCGCGCGGCGTTCTTCAATTCGTTCAGGTTTTCGAGCCGCGCCTGCGCTTCGGGCGTGTTGTCCTGTTCGAGCATGGCGCGGTAACCGCTGCGCTCTTCGATGAAGTTCAGCGCTTCATGCAGCGGCAGCGTCCGCACCGCATTCGCCATATCCTCCACCTGAAGGCGGAACGCATTGACCGACGAATGCGCGCGGGTGCCCAGCTGTTTGTCATCGAACAGCGCCATCAGCGCGTCCCACAGGCTCAGTCCGTTCTTTGCGGCATATTCTTCCGCCTGATCGGTGGTCGATTTGCCAATACCGCGCGCCGGCGTATTGATGATGCGGCCGAGCGCGACCGAATCCGTGTGGATCTGCGCGAACTTCAGGTAGGCCAGAATGTCCTTCACTTCCGCGCGCTGGTAGTAGCTGATGCCGCCCACCACGTTGTACTTCAGGCTGTAGCGGCGCATCGCTTCTTCCACCTGCCGCGATTGCGAATTCGTTCGATAGAGCACGGCGATGCGGCGATCGGGATACTGCCTCAGAATTTTCTTGATCGTGTCCGCTATGAACAGCGCTTCGTTTTCGGCATCCTGCGCCGGGTAGATCGTGATCTGGTCACCCTCGTCGGCTTCGGTCCAGAGCCACTTGCCCTTGCGCTCCTGGTTGTTCGAAATCACCACGCTCGCGGCTTCCAGAATGTTCTTCGTCGAGCGATAGTTTTGTTCGAGCCGGATGGTTTTCGCGTTTGGGAAATCTTTTTCGAAGTCGAGAATGTTGTGGATGTCGGCGCCGCGCCAGCTATAAATCGACTGATCTTCGTCGCCCACCACGCAGATGTTGTCGTGCCGCCGGGTCAGCAGGCGCATCAGATCGTACTGGCTGCGGTTGGTGTCCTGATATTCGTCAATCATCAGATAGCTGATGCGCCGGTTCCAGGCGTCGCGGGTGGCTTCGTCGTGCGCGAGCAGCCGCACGGTTTCGAGCAGCAGATCGTCGAAATCGAGGGCGTTCGCCTGCCGAAGCGCCTTCTCATACTCTTCGTACACGGCGGCGATACGCGTGATCCGCGGATCGGTCGCGCGCCCGTAGAGATCCTGCGGAGATTCCTTCTGGTTTTTCGACTGGCTGATCTGCGAAAGCGCCGTGCGATGGGGAATCTGCTTGTCGTCGAGGCCCATCCGCTTGTACGCGGTTTTGATAATCGAAAGCTGATCGTCGTCGTCGTAAATCGAAAACGTGCGGGTGAAGCCCGGACGAATCTGCGCCAGCGCGTCGCCATCGCGCCGCAACAGCCGTACGCAGAACGAATGGAATGTCGCGATCAGCGGGTTCGATTGCAGTTCCACGCTTTCGAGGTGCGACAGCACACGCTCCCGCATCTCGCCCGCGGCTTTGTTGGTGAACGTAACTGCCATTACGGCGAACGGGGGCACCTGCTTCGCGGTAATCAGGTGCGCGATGCGATGCGTGATGACGCGCGTCTTCCCGCTGCCCGCGCCCGCAAGAATGAGGACGGGGCCTTCGGTAGTTTCAACCGCTTCACGCTGAGGAGGATTCAGACCGGAAAGAAAATCCACGTAAGTACCATTTTCGCAGGTGGGTGTAACGCTACGCGGCGCGGCGGGCGGAAGCCCGCCGTGCACCATTGAAAGCCCGCCGCAAATTATTGATAACAATAGAAGCGCTATTGGCGGGCTTTCATGGTTGCTTGTGGCGCGAAGCGCCATCCGGACAGGGCAGAAGCCCCGCCCCACTACACTAATTTCATGGCGTGGACCAGGCTTGCCGCCGCGAGCGAACTCCCCAAAGACAGCGTGATCGAAGTCGAACACAATGGCAGCCTCTACGCGGTCTGTAATGCCGGCGGCGAATTTCGGACGCTGAACGGCGTCTGCCCGCACAACGGCGGACCGCTGGGGCAGGGAACCGTGCTGAGTGGAATGGTGGTCTGCCCGTGGCACATGTGGGAATTCGATTCCGCTACCGGCGCGTGCCTGGTCGACAGCCGCCGAAGCATTCCGGTCTTTAACACGAAAGTCGAAAACGGCCACATCCTCGCCGACATCCCTGAAAATGCCTGAGCTCCCCGAAGTCGAAACCGTCGTCCGTACCCTGCGGCCCGCCATCACGGGACGAAAAATCCTGAATGCCGAAATCACGGGGAAGCGTATCCTGATCGGCTCGCGCCGCGCGGCCGAAAGCGCTCTGGCCGGACGGAAAATCCTCGGCGTCGAACGCCATGGCAAGTTCATCGCGATCCGACTCGATCGCGGTTGGCTCGTCGTCCACCTCGGCATGACGGGACGGCTGCTCGTGAACGGCGAACTCTCCAAATGGACCCACGCCATCTTCACGCTCGACCGCGGCACGCTGGTTTATGAAGATCCGCGCCAGTTCGGCCACATCGAATACAGCCTCGACCTTCCCGAACGCGTCCAGGCGCTCGGACCCGAACCACTCGAAGTGCCGCTCGATGAATTCCGCCGGCGCCTGAAGCAGCGCAAGTCGCCCATCAAAGCCGTTCTGCTGAATCAGGCTGTCGTTCGCGGGGTGGGCAATATCTATGCGGACGAATTACTGTTCCGCGCGGGCGTGAGTCCGAAGCGCATCGCCGCCACCATCCGTCCGGACTGCGCCCAGCGTATCTGGAATTCCATGCGGGAGGTGCTGGAAGAAGCCATCGCGAGCCGCGGATCTTCCATTCACAGCTATGTGGACGCCGAAGGTCGCGAAGGAGGTTTTCAGGCCGATCACCGCGTCTATCAAAAAACAGGCGAGCCCTGTGTGAACTGCGGCTCGCCCGTGAAACGCATTCTTCTGGCTCAGCGCGGCACTCACTACTGTCCGCGCTGCCAGAAGTGATTAACCTTTGCCTTCAATCTGGAGCTGGTTATCCACGCTGAAGATTCCCGAAACGCCCTTCGCGCGCATCTCGGCGATCTGCTTGTCCATCTGGTTCGCGACGACGCCTTCCAGCCGGACATGACCATTCTTCACAATGATGTGGATCGACGGAGCAGCCTGGTATGCGTAGCGTGATGAAAGAGCGGAATCGCCATAGATCGCGCGATACACCGCGATGCGCGCCCTGTCGTCATTGGGCGAGAGCGGCAGAACTTCAATATTGTTCACCACATTCGTCACGCCAGGAACCTTCTTCACCGTGCTCGCGGCATCGTCCTTCAGAGTGGGACGCGTGACTTCGCCGTTCAGCGTCACAGTCCCGCCGTTGACAGTGAATCCAAGATCGTCAAATACGCCATAGTAAGGCAGCATCAACAACCGGTGCCGGGTCTCGCGGATCACATCGGTGTCGGCCGAGCCCGTCACGTACGGATCATAGTGCGACGACGCATGAGCGTCCTTGTCTTTTTTGTTCTTGTCCTGAGCATGTGAGTTCGGAGTGAACGCGAGCAGCGCAACCACGGCAGCCGCTCCGGGAAGATAATGATGAATTCGCATTGGTATAGGCTCCTACTGACAAAAATGCAATCGGTATGCCAATGTACTCGCCGCCGGCCCCAGGAAAAATGCTCAATTCGGCGCTAAACTAAAAGACGGCAATGCCCAGGGCTCTCAAAACCGTATCCAACGAAACGCACGCCGCCGCCGGTATGCGCCTCACGCGTCAGCGCCAGATCCTGCTCGATCTGATCGATAAGACCGGCGAGCATCTCGATGCGGAACGGCTCTACCGCATGGCGCGCGAGAAGGACCCGAAGCTGAATCGCGTCACGGTCTACCGCACTCTCAAGCTATTGAAAGAGGGTGGGTTGGTGGATGAGCTCGACCTGATGCATCAGGCTGGCGAACAGCACTATTACGAGACGCGTCGCAAGCAGGAGCACGCGCACGTCATTTGTCTGACCTGCGGAAAAGTGGAAGAATTTTTCGGGGAACCGCTCCAGCGGCTGCGCCGCCAGATCGAAAGCCACTTCGGTTTTCAGATTGTTCTGGCGCGAACAGAAGTCGGCGGGTACTGCTCACACTGCCAGGCGATGCGCGCGCAGGAGATGGAAGAGGCGGCCGCAGCTACCACTCCCACTCCCCGCAAACGCGCGAAACGGGCCAGCTAAAAGCCGGGCTTTACCGGTAAGCCGCGCGGCAGGAAAATCCCGCCACCAGGCCAATCGCGACTGCTACGCCCAGGCTCAGCATCGGATTGCGCCGGATCGCCCCGCGGAATCCCGTCATCGCCCGCGAACGCAGGCACGGATTGCGCACCATCGCCGCCGTCGAATCCAGCTTTCGCCCGGCGCCGCCGGTGAAGCCCGTGATCGCGTCGGCGCTCTGGCTGCCGGCGCTCCGAATCGAGTCAGCCGCGTTTTCCAGTGAATGCGCCGCGCGGTCGCGAATCTCTTCCGCCTTCTCGCTGATCGCCTTCAGGTTCGATGCCACGGTATTCATGATCTGCTCCTTTTAATGCGCCTGCGGGCTCGGCCGATAGGTAGGCCGGTCCGTAACCGCGAAATCGGCCGACGCTTCGTTCGCCGATGCAATATCATCCGCGCCCGTGTTTTTCAGCATCGCCTCCGCGCGTTTCACCCACTCCGCGCTGTCGCAATGGACAGACAACAGGATGCCGCCCTCTTTGATGCGGCCTTCGTACCGCTTCGCTTCGTACTCCGGCATCCCCAGGCCCACCAGGCCTCCAACCAGCCCGCCGACCGTGCCGCCCACGCCGACTCCGGCGAGAATGGCCAGAATGGGACCGGCCGCAATGAACGGGCCGATACCCGGAATTGCCAGAACGCCGATACCGGCCAGCCAGCCGAGCGCTCCGCCAACCACCGCGCCCGAGCCGCCACCCGCTACGGCGCCTTCCGGGGCCTTCGACTCTTTGTTGATCGCAAAATCTTTCGTTCCCTGATTGTGCGGATAGAGTACCGAGATATCCGTGCTGCGGAATCCGCTGTGCTTCAGGTTTTCAATGGCTTCTTCAATGGCAGTGCGGTCTTTGTAGAGACCGTAGACAGATGTGTTGGGC
>CAZWTH010000355.1:0-19741 GCA_964636715.1 uncultured Solibacteraceae bacterium
GGCCAAATCGACGCGGCACGGCGCCTTGGAGGAGATGTGCATGAGCGTTCGACCGAACATATCACGGGCGCGCCACTATCCTGAGACTTAGTGCATATCAGCCCACCTATCCGCCGGATTTCATTGATCTGCCTCCTGGCAGTCCTTGCCGTACTGTACGCAATCGCTTGGTTTTCCCCTGCCATCGGCCTCGAATACCGGGAGGGCGCTAACCTGATGCAGGCCGTCACCGGCCATGTGGAGACCAACCCGCCGCTGTTCCCGTGGCTGCTCGGATTGTTCGCGCTCGTCTCGCGGCAGCCGCAGTGGCTGAAGCTGCTGCCGCTGGTCTGCACCATGGGCTGGCTCGCGCTGGTCTGGCGGCTGCTCGAGAAGATCGGCGCCGGCCGCGCCTGCGCGTGGACACTGGTCGCGATCGCCGCTGCTTCGCCCGCGATCGAGCATCTCGCTACCGGCCTGTATCCGGAAATGCTGTTCGGGCTTCTCGCCATTGGTTGCCTCCTCGCGCTGCTCAATGAGCGTCCGATCCTTGCGGGAGTCGCCGCCGGTCTCGCGACCATCACGATGACCTCCGGCGCGGTGCTGATCGCGGCTTGCCTGCTGACGCTCATCACGTATCGCCGGCTGCGGGCCGCGGTGATGTTTCTTGTACCTGCCATGCTGTTCGCTTCGCCGTGGCTCGGCTGGTACATGGCGCATGGCGGAATGCCGGCCGCGAAACTCGAGCTTAGCGAATGGAGCCTTCTGCTCTGGAAGAACGCGATGTGGCTGGCGGCCGCGCCGTTCACGGCGATGAGCGGCTATGCCACCAACTATCCCGGTTTGCTCACGGCTCTCGCGCTCCTGATCGTTCTGATCCGCCGCCGGCAGTTCGTTCCGGATCTGTTCTTCGGGCTCTATTGCATCGCCCTCCTCTGCCGGACCGAGCCGCCGGTCTACGCCTTCGCTCCCGTTCTGCCGTTGTTCCTCTGGATGCTCTGGCGCGTGGTTCGCCGCGGACGCTTCCGCCTGATTTCGCAGATCGCCGCCTATGGCCTGATCGCCCCCGCGCTCTGGTTCGGAGGGCGCCAGGCATTGCAACCCACCGGCTGGTCCGACATGCAGAAGATGTTCGCCGTCATCCGCGCCCACACGCCGCCGAATGCGACCCTCATGGCCGACCTCGATCCGGTCTACTACCTCAACACGAACCGCACGACATTTCGCGGCTTCACTCCCAATGGATTCCGCACCTGGTATGCGCCGCCGCGTCCGCTTGTGACGCCGGATCAGCTTTACGCGGCGATTCCGGCGCATCACATCGATTACGTCGTGATGGCGCCGGATCGCGAGGTGCCGGAAGCAGCTTTTTACAACGACTCGATCGAAGCGCTGGAGCGGGGGGAACAGGTGGAGCCGGTGGAATTACCGGAGTTGCCCGCCGGGTACCGGCTCCTGAAGGTGATTAAGCGGCAGCGCCTTCCGCTCCCCGGTGCTGGAACTTCACGCTGACCAGCTTGGAGACGCCGGCTTCCTGCATGGTGACGCCATACATGGCCTGCGCGGATTCCATTGTCTTCTTGGAGTGCGTGATGATGACGAACTGCGTGTCGGTGGACATCTCGACCAGCAGACGCATCAGGCGGCCGATGTTGGCTTCATCGAGCGGCGCATCGACTTCGTCCAGCACGCAGAACGGGCTGGGCTGATATTTGAAGATCGCCATCAGAAGAGCGAGCGCGGTGAGCGCCTTCTCGCCGCCCGAAAGCAGCAGCACATTCTGCAGCTTCTTTCCGGGAGGCGAAGCGATCATATCGATGCCGCTCTCATTGACGTTCTCTTCGTCGGTGAGGCGCATTTCGCCCGCGCCGCCGCCGAACAGCGTCAGGAAGCACTGGCGGAAATTGTCGTTGATGATCCGGAAAGCTTCGGTGAAACGGGCCTTCGAGATTTCGTCGATTTCCTTGATGGCCGTTTCGGTATCGCGGATGGAATCGAGCAGATCCTGACGCTGGGCGGTGAGGAAATCCTGACGAAGCGCGGCTTCCTGGTGCTCTTCGTATGCGCTCGGATTGACGGCGCCGAGATTTTCGATCTTCCTGCGCGTCTCCTGATAGAGAACTTCTGTCGCCTGAAGAACCTCGGGAGTGCAGTCGGCCGGCGCTTCGAGTTCGGCGACCGGAAGATTGAGTTCCTTCTGGCTGGTCTCATCGAGGAACTGAAGCTCGGACTGTTTCCGGGTCAGCTCGACTTCGATTTCGCCGCGACGCGTGTGAGCGACTTCGATGCGGGCCCGCAGCGTACGGAGCGACTCGTCCGTTGAAGCCAAAGCCTCGCGATGCTTCAATTCCTGCTCGGCCAGTTCGAGAACGGTGCGGTCGCCGGCGGCAATCTGCTCAGTGAGCGCGGTCACTTTCTGATCGAGCTCAATGTTTTCGTTCAGGATTCGGGCGCGATTTTCACCCCAGCGCTGCACGTCCTGCCCGAGCGACCGGCGGCGGGTGGAAACCTGTTCGAATTGCTGCACCAGCCGGGCCAGCGCGCTGCGTTCGCCACGATGCCGTTCTTCCACGCCCGCCAGCGTGGCGCGCTGGGCGGCATGTTCTTCGCCGGTGCGCTGCGCCTCTGTCTGCGCTCCCTCGAGTTGTTCGCGGAGCGATTCAAGAGCGAGTTCGCGCTCCGCTCTCTCCGCTTCCTTCTGCTCGGCAAGAGCGATGTTGCGGGCGCGCGATTCATGAGTCCGCTCTTCTTCGCGCTTCAGGCGTTCCAGTTCAAGCCGGGCGACTGAAACACGCGAATTCGAGCGGTGAATTTCTTCCGACGTGCGGCGCAGATCGTGATCGAGCGAAACGGCTTCCTTCTCGCGCGCCTGCTGAAGCTGGCGCAGGCGTTCGAGCTCGGCCTGAAGGGCCGTCATTTCTTCTTCCAGACCTGCGAGCGCCGCGGTGTGCGACATCAGCTCGGCTTCCTTCACGCCCAGCTGCTCGGCGTATTGACGAAGTTCGCGCTTCAGAACCAGCGGGCCGCTCGATTGCTTGCGTCCGCCGGTGAGCATGCGGCCGTGATAAGACTCGCCATCCGGGAGCAGGAAATACGCCTCGGGATGAGCTTCCGCCATATTGCGGGCCTGATCGCGGTCATTCGCGAGATAGCACTGCGCAAGGCGCGGCAGGTTGTGCATCTGGCCGGAGAGGCCGTTGGTGAGATTGACTTGCGCGGCCAACGACGGCAGGTTGATTTCGGTAGCCTGCGGCTGACGCGGCTCGCCTTCCACAAGGAATGTGGCGCGGCCTTCCATGCCACCGCGCAGCAGTCCCATGCCGCTTTCGGCTTCATTCCAGTTCTGCACCACGACGTATTCGAGCTCGTCATGCAGAAATTCTTCCGCTGCGCGTTCCCACGCGGGATCGACTTCGAGGAAATCAGCCAGAACGCCCTGCGGACGGAAGTCGCCGGCTTTGCCGGTTTCGAGCGCGGTCAGCAGCTGGCGAGTGGAATCCGTTGTGTAAGTGTGGTGCGAGAGAACGTTTTCAAGAGACTCGCGCTGGGCGCGGAGCCGTGAAACCTCGGCGCGCAACGCCTCGATCTGCTGGCGTACTTCGGCGGCGCTGCTGCGGCGCGTGGCCAGCTCTTCCTCCGCGCTGCGCCGATGGGTAGTGACGTTCTCGATCTCCATCTGGCGCTGCGTGGCATTTTCGGAAAGCTGGAGCCTGACGGCGTCGAGGCGCTCGATTTCGGCCTGAGCGGCAGTCTCTTCCTTCTGGAGGCGGGCGCGTTCTCGCTCAATTCCACTCAGATAGGTATCGGCCTGCGCCACCTGATTGCGAATGCCGGACGCTTCTCCGAGCAGCTTCAAAATCTGGCTGCGCGAGGATTCAATTACCTGCTCCGACTGGCGGATGCGCGCCTGCATCTCATCCCGGCGGCGATTCATTTCCAGCACGCCCGTGCGAAGCGTCTGGATTTCCTTTTCGAGCTCTTCGACGACCGTCTGCAGCGCCGCGCGCTCGGCCGTATTCTGCTCGGCCTGCGCTTCGAGGTTGACGCTTTCCTGCTCGGCGCCAGTCATGCGCTGCTCGATGTTGGCCGCTTCGCGTACCTGCGATTCGAGACGGGTGCGGGTCTTTGCCGCATCCACGTTCATGGCCGCCAGCTGGCGGCGGCATTCGGTGAGCTGGGCTTCGAGAGAGTAGAAAACTTCCTGCGCCTTCTGGCGGGCGGCGTCCTGATCGGTGGCTTCGGCGGTAGCGTCGCGCAGTTCGGCGGACGCGGCTTCGAGCGCCGCGGAGGCGCGTTCGGCTTCGTCCTTGAGGGTGACGAACCGGCCGGCGAGCACGGTGCGGAGCTGGGTTTCGAGCTCGGCTTTCAGTTCCTGATAACGTTTGGCCTTGCCGGCCTGACGCTTGAGGGAGTTGACCTGACGGGTGACCTCTTCGAGGATGTCAAAGACGCGAGCGAGATTCTGGCGCGCGCTTTCGAGCTTCGCTTCGGCAAGGCGGCGGCGCGACTTGTACTTCGTGATGCCGGCGGCTTCTTCAATGACAGCGCGGCGATCGTACGGGCGGGAGGAGAGGATCTGGCCGATGCGGCCCTGCTCGATGATGGCGTAGCTCTCCGGGCCCAGACCGCTGCCCATGAAGATGTCCTGAATGTCGCGCAGGCGAGCCTGGCGGCCGTCGATCAGGTATTCGCTTTCGCCCGAGCGGAACAGGCGCCGGGTGATGGTGACTTCACCCTGTTTATTGGCCGCGGCGGCCTGGATTTCCTGGACCTTGGAGGCGGCCGCTTCACCGCCGTTTTCAGAGGCGCCGGCTTCGGCAGTTTCGGGGGCGATTTCGGTGCTTTCAGGGCCTTCGCCCCCGTCGGCTGCCTCGGCGACCTCAGTCACCTCGACCGGCTGTTCGGTCTTCGGCTGGTTCGCCGGATCGATGAGAGGAAGCTGTTTCGCATCCGGATTGACGAGGACCATCGTGACGGAAGCCATACCCAGCGGTTTGCGGGCTTTGGTTCCGGCGAAGATCACGTCCTCCATACGTGCGCCACGAAGGGACTTGGCGGACTGCTCACCAAGAACCCAGCTAATCGCATCGCTCAGATTCGACTTGCCGCACCCGTTCGGGCCGACAACCGCGGCGATGCCACCCCCGTTGAACTTCAGCTCTGTGCGGTCGCAAAAGGATTTGAATCCCTGAATTTCGACCTTCTTCAGCTTCAGCATGGACGATGTCCTCTCATATCCAGACGCTCGGGGGAGCGACACCATACTAACCGTGTTCGGAGGCAAAAGTAAAGTAGCAGGTGTACAGCATATCGGGATATTGACAGGATATGCACAAGATGTTGTAGTGTATGTGGAAGACATGGGTTCGTTCGGGGGGCGTTTTCTTTGTTTTCTTAAAGTTGGTGGGTTCGTTTTTTCTTTCCTCGATTTATGCCGGTTGTGCGGGAGGGGACATCGCGTGGATATGGTAGCCGAGGGGCGGTCGGCCGGTTGAGAGATTTTTAACAGTTTCCTTTTGTTTTGTTGGGATTGCGGCGTGAAAGATTGTTGTCACCGGCGGGTGAGGGTGATTAGACATCAAGACATCAATTGTGGTATGGCTTGATGTATGAGGACAACGCTCACCCTCGACGACGACGTGGCCGCGATGCTCCAGCGGATTCAGAAGAAGACTGATGCGACGTTCAAAGAGGTAGTGAATGAAGCACTGCGGCACGGGTTGGAGCGGATGAGTCATCCCGGTGCGGCGAGACCTCGGTTCACGACTCGTCCTGTGGACCTGGGGAGATGCTATTTTCCGAATCTCGACAATACCTGGGAAGTGCTGGCGGAAGCGGAAGGCGAGTCCTGGAAGTGATTCTGGTGGATGCCAATCTTCTGGTCTATGCGTGGGATGGCCGAGCACAGCAGCATGAGGCGGCTCGGCAGTGGCTCGATGCGCGGCTCAGCGAATCGGGGCGGGTTGCTCTGCCCTGGGAGGCCACTCTTGGATTTCTCAAGGTGGTGACGAACCCTCGGATTTATGAGCATCCGGCGAGTGTTGCGCAGGCGTGGGCGCAGGTGAGGGAATGGCTGGCGTGCGAAAACGTGTGGATTCCGTCGGCGAGTGAGGAGCATCGCGTCGTTTTGGGTGGATTGCTCCGGGAACTTGGCGGAGGCGCGAAGCTGATTCCGGATGCGCATCTGGCGGCGATGGCGATTGAACATGGGTTGGTTCTTTGCTCGACGGACGGGGACTTCGCGCGTTTTCCTGGGCTGCGGTGGGTGAATCCGATCCGGGGGTGAGTGAGAGCAGAGAATGGAATCGGCGAGGTGGGAACTGGTTGAGCAGATCATCCGGTTCACGTGACAGCTACACCGTGAATGGTTAGAGGGGCAGCGCGGGTCTGTCGTTCGATACAGGGAGCCTCCGGCCGGTATGCTGGCAACCGATTGCGCGGACGATGGCGGGCAGTAAACTAACTCCTGTGCCGGTCGCTCCTGAACTTCTCAACTGGGCCGTTGCGCGCTCTGGCCGCGAACCGGAAGCCCTTGCAAAGCGATTCCCGAAACTGAACGCGTGGCTTCAGGCACAGTCTACGCCCACGCTGAGGCAACTGCAGCACTTCGCAGACGCCACCTACACGCCGTTCGGCTCCTTCTTCCTGCCCGCAGCCCCGGACGAGCCACTCCCCATTCCCGATTTCCGCTCCGGACAAGCTGCCCATACCCGCCGGCCCAGCGGCAATTTGCTCGATACAATCTATCTCTGCCAGACCCGCCAGATCTGGTTCAAGGATTTCGCCAGCGAAGAAGGCATCGCGCCTATCGGGCTCATCGGCTCAGTCACGCATCAGAGCCCCATCGAGATCGCGGCGCGCTCCATCCGCGGGGCTATTCACTTCGATCTTGATCGCCGTCGCGAAGCCGAAAGCTGGGCAGAGGCCCTAAGTCTCTTTATCCGGGGTGTCGAGGAAGCCGGGATTTTAGTTATGGTGAGCGGCGTTGTCGGCAACAACACGCACCGCAAACTCGACCCCGATGAATTTCGCGGCTTTGCTCTCGCCGATGCGATCGCGCCCCTCATCTTCGTCAATGGTGCTGATTCGAAATCCGGGCAAATGTTTACTCTCGCGCATGAACTGGCGCACCTCGCGTTGGGCCAATCTGCCTTGTCCGATACGGAGGCATCTGTATTTCCGGATCAGAATATCGAGCGCTGGTGTGATCAGGTCGCAGCGGAACTCCTCGTACCGATGGACGAATTTCGTCGCGATCTCAGACCCGGCGAGCCCCTCGAGGAATCTACTAATCGGCTCGCCCGACGCTTCAAAGTCAGCACGCTTGTGATCCTCCGCCGTCTCTTCGAGGCCGGCGCAATTGCGAATCGTGAAGCGTTCTGGCGAGCTTATCGAGCTGAAAACGATCGCCTGCGGGAAATTGCTCCGAAGGGGGCCGCTGGCGGTGATTTCTACCGGACGCTTGGCGCACGCGTCAGCCGTCGATTCGAATACGCCCTCGTGTCGAGCGCACTCGGCGGTCGCACGCCCTTCACGGAAGCGTTCCGCCTGCTCGGATGCAAGCGCATGGCTACCTTTGACAATCTGGCTCATCGCCTGGGATTCACAGCCTGATGCCGTATCTGCTGGACGCGAATGTTTTCATTACCGCCAAGCGCCTGCACTATGGATTCGATTTCTGCCCCGGCTTTTGGGACTGGCTTCGCGGAGCCCACGAAGCTGGGAACGTTTTTAGTATTGAAAGCGTTCGGGCCGAACTCACTGGCCAGCAAGACGATCTTTCACAGTGGGTTGCAGGCCTGCCCGATGCATTCTTCATCCGCCCCGGAGCCGAAACACTCAATTCTTATGAGACTGTGACCAGATGGGCCGCCGATCCGCGCTACAGTACGCCCGCTCGGAATAACTTTTTCAACACTGCGGATTACCATCTTGTTGCCCAGGCGCATGAAGGTGGCTACACAGTGGTTACCCATGAAGTCCCATCCGGTTCACCGAACAAAATAAAGATCCCGGACGCCTGTCTGGGTCTCCGCGTCGCATATCTCCTGCCTCACGAACTCTTACGCCGGGAACGCGCGCGCTTTGTTCTTCAAACCGCACCTTAACTCCCGCCGCGCTAGCCCACGCGCCAGTTTCATTGATGTCGTCACTTCTCGGTGCTGACCAGTCCGGGATTAGTCCCTGCGAATTGGCATCGCAGCAAAGGTTTCGTCTCCCACCCTCCAACAGACTGCCGACATGCGCGTTTTGCGGGAGTAGTCACTGACGATCGCCAGACGCGCGCTCAACGGGGTTTGTACCCGACCGGGTCGGCGAGGAAAAGTGGTGTGCCGGGGAGACCTCTCGTTAACGGGGGATATCCGCCATGCGCATTGCCGCGCTCCCGCTATAATCGGTTCAACTCATGGAGCATTCCACTCCGGCGGGGAATCGGGACTCGGGTTTCGATTTCCGTCTTTTGGCTGCGCTGCTGTTGCTTGTGCCGGCGGTCTTTTTTACGTGGCGTACCTGGAGTGATCTGGGGGGGCGGCGGGATTTGCGGACGAATCTTGCCGAAATCAGCCATGCTCGTTATGGGCTGTTCGATGCCGGCCAGTGGGTCGCTCAAATTCTTCCCATCATCAATAAACAGGTCGATGCGATCGATCTGACCGCGGGGAATCAAGCCAGCCTGCGTCCGATGGCGGAGCGGGCGCTTTACCGGCTGCTCGATCAGGTGAAAGACCAGATGGCTCCCAAGCCAGGCGCCGGCGGCGGGTTTGCTGCCCAGGCGATGAGCGCCATGGTGAATTCCATGATCGACGGGCTGCGTCCGAAGGTGCCTGAGTTTGCCAATACCGTCCTCAAAGAACTCGGCAGTAAAGAGAACAAAGAGGCGATCAAGAAGTACATCGGCGGAATCATCGCGGACGGCGCGAAGAATACGTTCAGCCCGGTCGACAGGACCGAGTATTCGCGGATTCTGAAGCAGTATGGCTGCGCCGATGGACCCTCCTGCCATGGGGTGATCGGAAAGCTGATCGATGGGGCCAATCAGCGGATCTCCCGCGAGTACATGGCGGCTCTCGGCTCGGTGGCGATCGCGTTGATTTTGTTGCTGTGGCAGAAGAAGCGGCTAAGCCGCGTTGAGGTGGGGCTCGCCATCCTTTTTTGCCTGACGCTGCTCGCGGGCGGCGTTCTTTCGCCGATGCTCGAGGTGGAAGCGCGGATCTCGCGCATCGATATGTCGTTTTTCGGGCAACCGCTGACGTTCGGGAATCAGGTTCTCTACTACCAGAGCAAGACGGTGCTGGAGGTTTTTCATACGCTGATCGATATCGGTCAACCGGAGATGTACTTTGTCGCGGTGCTGCTGCTGACGTTCAGCGTGATTTTTCCCGCGTTGAAGATGCTGACGCTTGGCGCTTGTCTGATCTGGCCGGAATGGCTGACGCGAAGCCGGGTCGCGCATTTCTTCGCTCTCGAATCTTCGAAGTGGTCGATGGCGGATGTGATGGCGATCGCGATTTTCATGTCGTTCGTGGCGTTCAATGGCGTGATTTCGGGCGCGCTCGGCGGGCTGAAGAGTCCGGGATCGCAGATCGTGATTCCGACGGACAGTTCTCAGGTTCTCGCGGGGTTCTATCTGTTTATTGGATTCGTGCTGTCGAGTCTGTTTCTCTCGCGCAAGCTGGAGAAGGATCTCCGGAGGTCTTGAGCGCCGGGCGGAAGCCCCGCCCCACGATGGAAGTTGTCAGGTTTTCCTGCCGGTCCGGTAACGGCCCGGCGGCATCCCGAATTCGCGCCGGAACGCGCGATTAAAGGCCGCTTCCGATTCGTAGCCGACTGAAGCGGCGATCTCCGCCACTCCGCGCGAGGTCTTTTCGAGCGATCGCGCGGCGAGGTTCAGGCGCCAGCGCGTCAGATACGTCATCGGCGGTTCCGAAAGATAGCGGGTGAAGCGTTCCACGAGCGCGGAGCGGGAGATGCCGACTTCGCCTGCGAGAGCGGCGATGGTCCACGGGTGCGCGACGCGATTGTGGAGCAGGGCGAGACTCTTGCCGACGACGGGATCGCGAGTTCCGGCGAGCCAGCCGGTCTGGCGATCGGACAATCCGCTGACATAGCGCCGCAGCGTATCGACGAACAGCGCTTCGGAGAGTTTCGCCAGCATGGCTTCGCTGCCCACCTGACCGGACGCGGCTTCGTCTACAAGATGAAGGATGGAGCTTTCGAGCCAGCTGCCGGAGCGGTCAGTGCGGATGTTGACCTTGAGAACGGGAGGAAGGCCGCTCAGGATGGGGCGGCAGAGGTTGGGATCGCAGCTCAGGTAGCCGCAGGCGAGGCGTGAAACGGGGCCTCCGCCGCCCGCCTGCAGGGGACGGAGATTGCGGGCGCGGATGCGCGCGCCGATACCGTAATCCGGAAACGGCCGCCTGACGTCCTGGCCGCTGCTCATATTGTGAGCGTGGCCGTGCGGAAGGATGACAACATCGCCGGGACTGAGCGGCATGGTCTGTCCATCCGGCATTTCGACGAGGACTTCGCCATCGATTACGAGGTGGTAGATCACGAGGTGCTCGGCGCCGGGCGCGAGCAGGTCCGTCATTTTGTGGGAGGGCGGCGCGGAGTAACCCCAGGGCGCGGAGAATTCCGCGGTGAAGAAGACGGCGCCGGTCATCCGGACGCCACTCAGGATTTCAGAAATTGCATCCATTCACGCGACGCTCTGCAAAGTCCGCTGGCCGCCGCGCAAAGTCATTCGCGCGGCTGGCCGTTCGGGCAAGCCGTGGAGACGCCCGGGCATGGTCTTGCGAGCGCGCCTCCAGCACAATTGTATTCCTGGAAGGTTTTAAACAAGGAGATCCCATGAGTCCAGTGACGAGTCCAACGGCGGCAACGAATCCAAACAAGGCATTGTGGGCAACGGGCGATTTCAGTGAGATTGCGGCGTTCATGCGGCAGTCGGGCGAGGCGATTGTGGAATCGCTCGGCATTACGCCGGAGCAGCGGGTTCTGGATCTCGGGTGCGGGGACGGCACCACGGCGTTGCCAGCCGCGCGGCTGGGAGCCGATGTGACCGGAATCGACATTGCGCCGCATATGGTGGCGGCGGGGAATCGCCGGGCGGCGCAGGCCGGGCTGACGCGGTTGCGGTTTCAGGAAGGGGACGCGTGCAATCTGGAGGGCGTCGCGGATGGGTCGTTCGATCTTTCGATTTCGATTTTTGGGGCGATGTTTGGACCGCGGCCGTTCGATGTGGCGCGTGAGATGGTGCGGGTGACGAAGCCGGGCGGCCGAGTGGTGATGGGGAACTGGATTCCGAACGATCCGACGTTTGTGTCTCAGTTATTGAAGGTGACGTCGGCGTTTACTCCTCCTCCGCCTGAGGGGTTTATTAGCCCGATGCTGTGGGGCGTGGAAAGCCATATTGTGGAGCGGTTTGTTGCGGCTGGGATTCCGGGAGCGAGAATTCGGATGACGCCTGACACCTATTATTTTGCTCATCCGGAAAAGACTCCTGAGCAGTTTATTGAATTGTTCGAGGGGTATTATGCGCCGACGATGAAGGCTGTGGAGGCTGCTCGCGGTAACGGGCGTGCGCTGGAACTGCATCGGGAGCTTGTGGCGCTGGCGAACGCGCATAACAAGAGCGAAGCGGGGACTTTGATCCCCGCTTCGTTTTTGCGAGTTACGGTGGCGGTTTAGAGTTCGGGAACTCCGCGCCCGGGCGGAAGCCCTGCCCCACGTTTACCAGCCCTTCGGTTGTACCAGGCTGAACCAGTTGCCGAAGGGATCTGTAAACATTGCTTCGACGCCGTAGAATTGCTCTTTCGGCTCGGTTTTGAATTCGACCCCTTTCGCCTTGAGCTCTGCCCAGGTCTTGCGGCAGTCGGCGGTCTGCATGACGCCGGTCGGCAGTGAGCCGGCCCGCATCAGGCGGCGGAGGTCGGCGCGCGCCGCATCGTCGAGTTTCGGGGAGGCGTCGACGGGCATCAGGACAATCTGAAGATCGGGCTGGCCTTTCGGCGCTACCGTCAGCCACCGAAAGGCGCCCATATCGTGGTCGGTGTGCAGATCAAACCCGAGTTTGTCGACGTAGAAATCTTTCGCGGCGTCCTGGTCGTCAACCATGACGGTGGTGTGTGAAAGCCGTTGAATCATGTAACGACGGTAACAGGAACGAGGGATGGATTACTTCTCGGATTTTGCGTTTCTATCTAAAGAGACCCGAGAAGCAACGGGGAATGGAAAAAAGATACGCGGCGCCGGGGAAGGACCAGAGGCGGCGGTAGTCGCGCGGGGAGACGCCGGTGAAGCGATGGAAGGAGGCGCTGAAACTGCCGGGGCTTTCGTAGCCGACTTCGAAGCAGACCTCGGTGACGGACAGCCCACCGCCGCGCAGAAGACGCTGAGCGTGTTCGAGGCGGCAGCGCGTCATGAATTCGTGCGGGGTTTCACCGAAGGCGCGGGAGTAAAGGCGGATGAAGTGGTAGGGCGAGATGCCGGCGACTTTGGCCGCCTCCGGGATCAGGATTCGCTCGCCGGAATTCGCCGCCAGAAAATCTCTGGAACGGGAGAGGCGGACGAAGCAATCGTGATCGAGAAGGCGGCCTGGCATGGAGATCAGAACTTGTAGCTGAAGCTGAGCGAAACGATCGGGTAGTAGCGGAACGGATTGAGATCGTTGTTGATTTTGTTTTGCTCAGCCAGAACATTTGCCTGCACGGTGGAATCGGACGCATTCAGGCAAGAGGTCTGGGCCGGGTTCAGGCACGCTGTTCCGGCGAGATTGAGCTTCGCGGCCGGAGCGCCCTGGAAGACAACGCCGACATCGAAATTGACGCCGAAGTGACGATTCGAGCGCGGGACGAGATTGCCGAAGCCGAGCAGAATCATGGGGGCCGCTTTGTTGAACGTGATGTCACCGCTTCCGGTTACCGGGTTCGTGTTGCCGCTGTAGTAGGTGGTGTCTCCGAGAGAGAAGGAACTGCCGCCGGGAACCTGTGCGGTGGCGTGTCCGGCATTGCCGTCATAGAGGAGAGCGCCGGGGCTGATATGAAGACCGCCGAGGTGGGGGAAGTATTGATCCCAGGTGACCTGGACCGAGCGCAATTTCAGGGCGCCGTTGTAGCGGACGCCGTCTTTGGTGAAGTCGTCGTCATAGCTGAAGAAATTGGCGCCGCCGCGGATGTTGGAGAGCTTCAGGATCGAAACCGCGGCCTGCGGACCGATGCCGAGCGTTCCGGCGTTGACGCCAACTCCAACCCGCGGTTGAGCGGCGAGAAAAGCGGGCGCGAGTGCGGCAATAAAAAGTGAGATTGCTGGCTTTCTGAAAGACATATTTCCCCATAATAACTGACAGATTGGGCTAAACGTGCTTTACCGTACCTGAGATTCAGGGCCGGTGATTCACGGCCATGGTTTATTGAAGGCATGGGTTTGAAGCATGCATTGCTCTCTGGTTTGTGCGCGTGCGTGGCGTTTGGGCAATCCATTCCGTGGCCGGCGATTTCGCCCGCGGCGGCCGGGTTCGATGCGGCGAAGCTGGCGGCGTGGCGGAGCAGCCTGGAGGCGCACAACACGACGGGCCTGCTTGTCGTGCGTCGGGGGAAGATTGCGCTCGAATGGTATGCGCCGGAGTGGGACGCGGAGAAACCGCATGGGACGGCGTCGATGGCGAAGGCGCTGGCAGGCGGGATGTCGCTTGCGGTGGCGATGAGCGACGGCCGGATTTCGCCGGACGACCTGGCGTCGAAATTTATTCCGGAATGGAAGAGCGATGCGCGGAAATCGAAGATCACGATTCGCGAACTGGCGACGCATACTTCCGGAATTTCGGACGCGGAGGAGGGCGACACTCCTCATGAGCAGCTCACCGGATGGAAGGGCGATTTCTGGAAGCGGAAGCCCGATCCGTTTTCGATCGCGCTGCGGCTGGCGCCGGTGTTGTTTGAGCCGGGGACGGGGAATGAGTACAGCAATCCGGGGATGGCGGATCTGGCGTATGCGGTGACGGCTTCGCTGCCGGCGGGTGGCGAGATTCGGACGCTGCTGAAGGAGCGAGTGCTGGGACCTTTGGGCGTACCGGACAGCAACTGGTCAATTGGCTACAACCAGGCGTATGAGGTGAATGGGCTGAAGCTGTATGCGAACTGGGGCGGAGCGACGTTCACGCCTCGCGCGGCGGCGAGGATCGGCGAGCTCATGATGCGGCAGGGCGAGTGGAATGGGCGGCAGTTGATTGAGCGCGATGTGGTGAAGGCGGCGCTGAGGGATCAGAAGATGCCGCGTCCGGCGCGGAGTGCGACAGATCCGGCGCCCGCGTCGGGCCTCGCGTGGTACGTGAATCAGGATGGCGTCTGGCCTGCTGCGCCTCGCGATACGTTTGCGGGAGCGGGGGCTTCGCATGAGCTGATCATTGTGGTTCCCAGTCTGGATCTGGTGGTGGTGCGGAATGGGCGCGACTTAGCGGATACAAAGGCTGGCTATTGGGGACCGGTGTATGACATTGTGATTCGTCCTCTGATGGAGGCGGTGACGGAGAAGGGGCCGTATCCGGCGAGTCCGGTGCTTCGGGGCGCCACGTTTGGGAAAGAAATTCAGCGCGCGGCGATCGACAGCGATAACTGGCCGATGACGTGGGGCGATGATGACGCAATCTATACGTCCTATGGCGATGGGTATGGGTTTGAGCCGCGCGTGGAGAAGAAGCTGGGGATGGGGTTTGCGCGGGTGGTTGGCGGGCCGGAGAAGTTTCATGGGGAGAATCTGCGTTCGGATGGGGAGAGGACGGGTGGGGGCGCGTCGAGTCCGAAGGCGAGCGGGATTTTGATGGTGGGCGGGGTTCTCTATCTGTGGGTTCGGAATGTGGGGAATTCGCAGTTGGCGTGGTCGGAGGATCACGGCAAGACCTGGAAGTGGGGATTCCGGATGGAGAAGAGTTTCGGGTCGCCTGCGTTTTTGAATTTTGGACGGGATTATGCGGGCGCCCGCGATGAGTACGTTTATACGTATTCGCAGGATGGACCTTCGGCGTATGAGAGCGATAACGGGATCGTGCTGGCGCGCGTGCGGAAGGATCGGATTCGGGAGCGCGGGGCCTGGGAGTTTTGGGCTGGTTCCGGGTGGAGTGGGGATGTTGCTCAGAGAGCGCCGGTGTTTTCTTATCCGGCGAATTGCGGGCGGGTGGATGTTGTTTATGATGCCGGGATTCACCGGTATCTGATGGCGCTGGCGTACGATCATGCGGGCGGGTGGGGGTTGTTCGATGCGCCGGAGCCGTGGGGTCCGTGGACGACGGTGATGCATCGGGAGTGGGATGTGCCGGAGACACACGGGTACCGGCTGCCTTCGAAGTGGATTTCGAAGGATGGGCTGCATCTGATGCTGGTGTTTTCGGGTTTGAAGCCGAACGACGCGTTTGTTACGCGGGAGATGAGCCTGGTATTGCGTCGGCCGGAAGGCCGACTGCAGGGCCGAAGCCCCGCCCCACATTAGCGGCCTTCGCTGCCGATGAAGGCGCGGAGTTCGTTGTATGCGCGGTGCGGATTGTTGGCGCTGCGGCCGTTGCGTATCCAGCTTTCGTGATACCAGCGGTCGAAGGGCGGGTATTCGCCGCGGGCGAAGACGGTTTCGAGTTCTTCGAGATCCGTGCGGGCTTCGAAAATGGATTTCCACATGGCGGCGGTGTCCGGCGCGCGCAGGGCTTCTTCGAGCTTGAGGGCGGCGTGGGTTTGTTTATCGGCGATCTCAAGGCCGAGGCCGGCGTCGATGGAGAAGAACGTGCGTTCCGTCAGCGGGAGATCGTTCTCGACCTTCTGCTCGGCGGCGAGGGCGTCGTCGAGTGGTTTGATGTTCGCCTGTAGCTGCGTGGCGTCGAACGGCGCCGGTGTTTGGCCCGCGACTTTTTTGTAGAGGCTGTCGATCAGGGTTTGCGAGGCATTCATCGCGTTCCACATGGTGTCGGGTCGATTGAGCAATGAGAAGTACTGGTTGTAGACGGTCTGGACGGCGGGGTTGTTGAAGTATTCGCGCGACCACCACGCGGTGTAGCGATCGGCGGCGTTCGGCGTGGCGTAGATGGCGGGCGCGTCCCAGCAGATATCCGCGATCATGCGCGCGCCCATCACGTAATCGCGCAACTCGGAGACGTTGACCAGCATGTACTCGGTGGCACCGGCTTTGACGATTTTCTGGAATTCGTCCGCGACCACGGCTGGCGTTTCGGTGTGGGTGGTTTGCTTGCTGAGATTGCCGCCGAGATAGGCCAGGTGGTAGTAGACGCCGTGTTTCCACTTGCCGAGTGAGGTGGGGAGGCCTCGCATGTGACCGTCGTTATCATCCGGCCAGATGATCATGACGTCATCGGGGAGATCGAAGGCGGTGGGATCGCGCTGGTATGCGGGGAGCATCTCGCTGTACATCGTGAAGTGAAAGAGCGGATGCGGCACGACGGCGCGCACCATCTTTGTCTGTTCGGCGATGACTTCGCGGAAGGTTGCGGCCTTCTGGGCGTCGGTTGTGCCGGCGGGGAAGGTGAACGGGCGGTCTGAAGTGCCGCGCATGCCGACGGGCCAGATGGCGTCGAGATCCTTGTTTTCCGTGAGGCCGCCCCGCCAGAAGGTGAGCATGCCTTCGCGATTGGTGAACCAGTTGTAATCGGGCTTCACGCCGCGCTCGGCCGCGAGATTGAAGGTGGTGAGGCCGAAGGGATTGGAGAGCAGGATGTCGTAGTGGTGCGAGGTGTAGTAAAGGCCCCAGTCGCTGGCAAGCTTCTGGACTTCGTAGCGGCGATGGACGCGCGTGTAGGGCGCCACCATATTCATGCGGAGGCGGAGGGCGGTTTCGAAGAAGCGCTTGTACCATTCGAGCGGAACGTCGCCGGTCTGGAGCGGATTGCCGTTGGCGTCGAAGGGGCGTGGGAGGAGATCTTCGTCGTCATGAAAGAAGCCGCGGTAGCGGAAGGTGGGCGGGGCTTGCGTGAAATTGGTTTGCTTCAGGATGAGCGGGTCGTGGTGGGCGGGCTGGTAGCCGGACCAGATGTAGATGGGGTCGATGCCGAGGCGTTCGGAGAGGGTGTAGGAGGCGAAGGCGGTGCCGCGCGGGTTGGAGCCGACGAGCCAGACGTCGCGGCCCGCGGTGACGATGCGATAGCTTTCCCACTGGCCCTGGAGGGATGCGGCGTTGACGGCGGCGGGGATCTGGCCGTTGCCGAGGGTGATGAGGTGGATATTCGTGGCGTTTCCCGGCTGACTGGCGATGGCAGGTTTGTGGCCGCTGATTTTTTCGATGTCGCCCGCGAGGAAGGTGGCGGCCTGGTGGACGGCGATGTCTTCGTTATCGCCGACGACGATCTGGGCGGCGCCGGCTGGGGAGGAGAGCGTGACGTCGCCCGGCGCGGACGCAGCGGTCTGGACCCAGGAGCCGCGGACTATGGAAGTCCAGGGAGTGTTTTGCGCGAAGAGGATGAGGGATGACGCGAGAAAGAGGATTGCGGTTTTCACGAAGGCCTCCGGGGTTTTAGGAAATAATTCGGCCTGACAACAAAAGGCGATTTCGATTGTATCCTGGAGGGGCGTAGCGCTTGCGCCGGGCGGGGCGCGGCACCATTGAGGATGGTTATCTGCCGCGCGGAGCGGGCGCGGGGGCCATCTCGGGAGTGATGAAGCCGGGGTTGGTCTTTTTCGAGAGCATGCTGAAAAAGAGGAAGACCCGTTCCATATGATCGGCGCCGCGGCGAATCCAGAATTCGTGATCGAGATTGGGGAATTCGAGATAGATGTGCGGGGCGCCCGCGGCCTGGAGGGCCAGGACCACGCGGCGCGAGGTGTTCACGGAGACGATGGAATCCTTTGCGCCGTGCATGATCAGGGTCGGGATGGATTTGTAGCGCTCGGCTGTGCCTTCGGGAATGCCGAAGGCGCCGGAGATGGGCGCGATGCCGGCCCAGATGTCGTTGTACTTCTGGCCCAGATAATAAGTTCCCCAGCCGCCGAGCGAGTGGCCCATGAGGAAGATGCGGTCGCTATCGATATTGAATTTTTCGCGCATGAGTTTCAGCGCGGACATAGCGTCGATTTCGGAAAGCTCGCTGGTGGTGTGTTGCGTGCTGGCGACAGGCTGGCCGTTGCGGCCGCCCCAGCCGCCGGTGACGCTGTAGCCCATCGGCGCGAGGACGATGAAGCCGAAGCGTTCGGCGAAATCGGTGGTTCCGTCGAAGAGGATTTGCTGGAGAGGCGTGATGTTGAGGCCGTGGAGATCGACGATCAGCGGCGAGGGTTTCTTCGGATCCCAGGTGGTGGGGATGAAGAGCGCGTACGGCATGTCGGCATTCGCTTCGGCGAGATGGTAAGTGCATTCCCAGATGCGCTTCTGCGATGCGGTGAGCGGCGGCTGGGCGGAGCGCGGAATGCCGTTGAAGCCGCGCGAAATATCGGGCGCGGGGACGCCAGGGAGCGGAGTACCGTCGTGATTGATGTTGGGCGTACCGGCGCTCGCATCGGCGTGTTCCTGCGTGAGCTGCGCGCAGGTTTGTCCTGGCGGAGTCTGCGCGGCGGAGACCGTGACCAGCAGGAGGGCGAGTGGGAGGCATTTCATAGCGCGGCCGGTCAAGGCTAATATCCTTTCGTCGTGATCCAGAAGCTTTCTTCCCAGGAGCCGCCCGGTGGAATGGTCTGAAGATCTTTGTAGATGCCCTTCTGCGCCAGATTCAACGCATTCGTAATTCCGACCATGGGCTCGAACGCGATGAATCCTTTTGCGGTGGGCGGAGCAGAGCCCGCGGCCGGCGCGACGGCTGGAGGCGCGATCCTGACGCCTTGTGCGGGGTCGACGGGGAAGGGTCCGGAGGGCGCGGGAGGAGGAGTTGGCGCCTGAGGACCGCCGCGGCCACGACCATTGCCGCCACCACCACGCCCAAATCCACCGCCTCCACCGGCGGGCAGCGGCGTGGACCAGAGCAGCACGGTCTTAAACTTCGGCCCCAGCGTCTCGTCGAGCTCTTTGCCGTTGTACATGAGCCGCATGGTGGCGCGGCCACTGGCGTCGCGCACGAGGTCAGTGAACACGTCGTCAATGAGCGCGTAATTCTTCAGATGGATCGCGGTGCGGTCCTTATCGGCATTGAAGAAATTTTCGATGGGCTGAGTCTCGCCGGTTGGCAGACGCTGCGGAATCTCGATCCAGTGGGTCTTCGCATCCACCGAGACTGTCCAGTCATCGCGGTTGCCATCGGGCAGCTCGTAGATCGGATGGTAGCCGATGACGGCCGGCATTGGCTCATTGCTCAGGTTGTCGAGGCGCGTGTGAACTTCGAGCGTGCCCTCCGACACGCGGTAGGTAATCGTGATCGTGTGGGCGAAGGGGAATTGCTTGATGAATTGCGGAACCTTGTAGAAATCCAGCCGGCACGTGACCCATGCGCTCTTTTCATCAGCCTTGAACTCGATGAGCTTCCAGTCTTTCGAGCCATTCACATAGCCGGTGCTGGGGATAGGGCCGCGCACGTTGCCAATCTCGAGATCGAAATTGTATTTCTTCCCGTTTGCGTAGAAGGCGGTCTCATCCAGGCGATTGGCGAACGGCGCGAGCAGGGGCATTCCGTTCAGCCCGGAATTTGCCAGGAAGGATTCGAGCGACGGCGAGGTTCGGACGAGGTTCTGTCCCTTGACCTGAATTTGCCAGGCCTTGCCCATACTCGCGACCACCGCGACATTCATCTTCGCGGTCGAGTCCGTCAGGGTAACGACGTCGCCATCCTGTCTGGCGGCGTATCGCT
>CAZWTH010000356.1:0-10181 GCA_964636715.1 uncultured Solibacteraceae bacterium
GGGCCGTGGCCTCGGTATTTCCAATTTCTCCGGCTTCGCATCGAATCTCCCCTCAGACTCGAAGTCGCAGAAATCCTCTTTCCCGCTTGCTTCCGCCGTTTGTTATGCCAATGGCTGAGTTTCAAAGGGCCAAAGTCCAGAGCCGGGCTTTCGCCCGGCGCCTAAAGCTTGATATTCGTCGCCTTCTTCAAATAATCCGGATCGAACTCCAGCCCAAACCCCGGCCCCGGAGGCAGCGCAATCGCGCCGTTCTTAATCTCAAAATTCGGCGTGTACCACGATTCCTTCTTCGCCGGCGCCCTCCACACATACTCCATGAACGGCGCAATGTTCGGAGTCGTCGCCGCGAAATTCAGGATATTGACCGACGCCGCGCCCGTCTGCGTGTCATGCGGAGCAATCCACATCCCCGCCTTCCGCGCCATCCGCGCCACGCGCGCCGCCCGAATGAATCCGCCTCCATAATTCAGATCCGGCTGCACCACATCGGCGACCTTGTTGTCCACAATCCACTGAAACTGCCACGTACTCGAATTCTGCTCGCCGAAAGCGATCTTCATCTCCAGCGCGTCCGCCACCTTCTTCGTCTCGCTCAGCTCTTCCCACGGACACGGCTCTTCGAACCACAGGTACTTCATCTCCTGCAGCCGCTTCCCCATCGCGATCGCATTCTTCGCGTCGTATGACCCGTTGGCGTCCGCCATCAGCGTAATGCCCTTGCTCGCCAGCTTTTCGTGCGCCAGTTCCAGAATGCGGTCCGTGCGCCCCGGCGTCGCATCCTGGTTATCGCTCATGCGCCCGCCGATCTTGAACTTCACCGCCTTCGCGCCCGTATACTCCACGCCGCGAATGTAGATCCCCACCTCGTCATCCGCCGGCAGCTCGCGCGCCGAGCCCGATAGATAAACCGGAATCTCCTTCCGGATCGCCCCACCCATCAGATCCGAAGCCGGCTTCTTCAGCGTCTTCCCCATCAGATCGAACAGACTCTGCTCGATATATGCCACCGGACACCAGAACTCCTGTCCCGCCAGCTTGTAGTTCGAATTCGTGACGTAAACTTCGTCAACCAGGCGCTCCAGATCGCGCGCATCCTGATTCAGAAAATGCGGCATCACCCGATGCGCGAGGATCGGAACGTAATCCGCAATATCCTTGCACTGGATAATCCCCTCCGCCCCGTCCGTCGACCGCGTCCGCAGCAGGTAAATCTTCCCCGCCTGCAACAGTTCAATCGAAGCGATCTTAATCGGCGTCGAAGAAAATTTGTGCAGATCGAAGACGGGCTTGCCGTACTCCACAATCTCGTCCGACATGTCATGGACAGATTGCGCCCGGGCAAGAACCCCGGCGCCCCCGAGAGCGGCGGTTTCAAGAAAGCTGCGGCGATTCATGCACTCAAGCATATACCGCCGCAGCCTGAAATATCAGGCCGCAGCGCCTGCCGGGGCCACCCCATAAGCTTCCGCAGCCGCAGCCGAATCGAAGATCTCGAGGAACCGCGCCACCTTCCCGTTCTTCACAGTAAAAAGGTGAACACCGCGCGCGTTCTCGACCTTCTTCCCCGACGCATTCACCACACACGTATACCGGTTGATCGTAATGACCTGGTCTCCGGCTTCGTACGTCTCCTCAATCTCCAGCTTGTGCCCCGACTGCGTCGTCCCCAGTACTTCGAAAAATTTCGCGACCTGCTGCGAACCGCGAAACGTCCCGCAGAACGGCACCGAAGCCGGCCCTTCGCAAACCCAATCCACATCTGGAGCGAGAGCCGCGAGCACCGTGGCAATATCGCCCCGCGAAAAAGCGCCGTACAGACTGTGAATAAAATCAGCGTTTTCTGACATAGAACAACCTCCGCCAGACACTACGAAGTCTCCCACAAAACGGATTGGCATAAAATGCCGGTTTGGAGAAACCATGTTCACCGCCACCAAAGATCTGATCCTTCCCAGCACAACCACCGGCTCCTTCCCCCGCCCCCGCTGGTTCGACGTCAGCATGTGGGGACGCCCGCTCGACACCTGCATGCAGGACGTCCGCTATCGCGAAAAGCTTCAGGACGCCTACGCCACCGTGATCAGCGATCAGGAGCGCTCCGGCCTTGACGTCCTCACCCACGGCGATTTCCACGTCGATGAAGACATGGCCGGCCGCGCTTGGCACCACTATCCGCTCCAGCGCTGGGCAGGTTTCGAAGGTGACTATCTCCAGCCCGAAGAAACCACCGCCCCCTGGCTCCACTACCCGCCCGGCACGCTGCTCAATGAAATCTACACCGGCTGGCGCTGGCCCCACGTCGTCGATAAAATCGAGCACCGCCCGCTCGATTACCCCAAGCTGTGGCGCATGGCGCAATCCAAAACCCGCAAGCCCGTGAAATTCGGCACCTGCTGCTCGCAGGTGATGGCGCTCTTCCTCGACATCCACACTCCGAAATACAAGGACAAGCGCCAGGTCATCTGGGACATGGCCGAAGCTATGAACAAAGAGCTCCTCGCCCTCCGCGACGCCGGCTGCCGCTGCATCCAGATCGAAGAGCCGACCTTCCATTTCATGGCCAATACCTACGGCAAAGATCACGAAGAAGTGAAATTCATGATCGACGCCTTTAACCGCGAAGTGCAGGGCCTCGACGACGTCGAGCTCTGGATTCACACCTGCTGGGGCAACCCCAACATGCAGCGCGTCATGGAAGACACGAGCTACGCCAATTCCATCGAGATCTATCTCGAACGCTGCCGCGGCGATGTCTGGACGCTCGAAATGAAGGACCGCAACCAGAAAGACATCGAACTCTTCGCGCCCTTCAAAAACAGCCTGAAGAAGAAGATCGCCATCGGCGCCGTGAGCCACCGTTCTCTCCAGGCCGACCGCCCCGAAGACGTGGCCGCTGAAATTCGCAAAGCCCTGAAATACATCCCGGCCGACAAGCTCATCGTTTCGAGCGACTGCGGTTTCGGCCGCCAGGGCTGCACGCGCGAGATCGCGTTCTACAAAGCGAGCGCCATCGCGCAGGGTTGCAACATAGTACGCAAAGAACTCGGCTTCGAAACGACGTATGTCCCCGCAACCAACCCGCAGTTGCAGATCGACGTCGTCCCCGGCCGCAAGACCGCGTGAAACACGTCGCGCTCCTCAGAGGTATCAACGTCGGCGGCAGGAACATCGTCCCCATGAAAGATCTGGCGGCGCTGTTCACCGCCGCCGGCTGCCGCGATGTCACAACTTACATCCAGAGCGGCAACGTCATCTTCACCGCGCCCGCATCTGTCCTGAAGAAACTACCCGCGATCGTCTCAACCGCATTCAGAGTCCCGGCCGTGATCCGTTCGCACGACGAACTCGCCGCCGCGATCCACGGCAATCCATATCTCGCCGAAGGCATTGACCAGAAATGCCTCCACGTGATGTTTCTCTCCACCCTCCCGGCCACCGCCGCCGTAGCCGCCCTCGACCCCGACCGTTCCCCTCCCTGCCGCTTCCACGTCAAAGGACAGGACATCTACCTCCACCTCCCAGCCGGAGTCGCGAAGACAAAAATCACCAATACGTGGATCGATTCGAAACTCTCGACCGTCAGCACAATTCGCAACTGGAACACAGTCCTGAAGCTGCTCGAACTAACCGGCAACTGACACGATATCCTGAGACCTCATGGACGAGCTTCTGCGATCCATCGGCGCGAAGAAGAAGCAATTCGACGAACTGCGCCCTCTCTCGGCTGATGCCCTGGCCCGCCTGGAGCACTACTACGACATCGAACTGACCTACACCTCTAACGCAATAGAGGGCAACACGCTAAGCGCCGTCGAAACCACCCTGGTCATCGAGAAAGGCATCACCGTCAGCGGCAAATCTCTCAAGGACCACCTGGAAGCCCTCGACCATTACGACGCCATCCGCTACGTCCGTGAATTGGGACGTCACGAAACACCAATCACCGAAAGCGACATTCGCAACCTTCATCGCCTGGTTGTACAAAGGTCTTCCCCGGAAATTGCCGGTCAATACGCGAATCTCCCCCGCTACGTTCGCACCGAGACCGGACGTCACACATTCCCCTCACCATCCGAGATCCCCGCGTTGATGAACGATTTCGCCCGCTGGCTTGTCTCCGCCGGCAACACATCGGGCGCAGCCTTTACAGCCCACATGCGCCTGGTGGATATCCATCCCTTCAACGACGGCAACGGACGAACCGCACGCCTGCTCATGAACCTCATCCTGATCCGCGGCGGCTACCCACCCATCGCCGTCCGCCCGGAAGACCGCCTCGAATACATCCGCGCCCTCCAGCAGGAACAATCTGGCCAGGGAGCGAATGATTTCAACGCCCTCCTCTACCGGCGGCTCGACGAAACTCTCGCAGATTGTCTGACCGCCCTGGCGTAAAATTCTGCCATGGAGAGAAAAGCCATACTCGCAGACCTTCGCGCACATGAGCCCGAGGTCTCGCCCTTGAGGCAGTAACGCGCCTTCTAAAGACCGCTATGCGTAAGCCCCTGGTTGTGCTCGATGCAATGGGCGTCATTTATACTGCGCAGGACGATGTTGCGGAGCTTCTCATCCCATACGCCCGCTCGTTCGGTTGCACATTGAGCAATCGCGAGATTGAAGACGTCTACATGCGCTGCAGCCTGGGAAGATGCAGTTCTCTGAGCCTCTGGCGGTCTCTCGGCGCCGCTGGCGACCTTCAGGCTATCGAGAAAAGTTACCTGAATTCCCATAGCCTCTCCGAAGGGGTGGCAGATTTTCTGGACGCGATGGATGATCACGATCTTGAAGTTGCCTGTCTGTCCAATGACGTCGCGGAATGGTCTCAATCCCTGCGGAGCCGCTTTGGACTCAATGAACGGCTTATCCACTGGACGATCAGCGGAGACGTGGGCGCACGAAAACCCGATCCTGCCATCTATCACAGTTTACTAAGCGCCACTGGACACAAACCAGAAGACTGCATCTTCGTTGACGACCGAATCAGAAATATCGATACCGCCAGAGAAATAGGCTTCCAGACCGTCTTATTTACGCATGAGCCGTGCAATGAGAACAGATACCCTCGGGTGTGCTCATTCCAGGAATTGAAGGAACTCATGCTGGAGTCGCCAGCCCGAAGTGGCTTCACACGCGAGCCAACTCAAGCCGATCGATCTTGACGTTGCGTTCCCACGCCCGCGCCAGATCGTAGTTCGCCTGCATCTGCAGCCACATCCGCGCAGATCCGCCAAAGGCTTTCTCCAGCCGAACCGCCATATCCGCCGTGAGCGATGACTTTCCATGAACAACGTTATTCAACGCCTGGCGAGATACCTTCAAAGCTTTCGCCGCCGCCGTCACGCTCAGCCCCAGCGGCTCAATGCACTCCTGCCGGATAATTCGGCCGGGATGTACGGGGTTTTTCAACATATTCCGCTCGCTTAGTGGTAATCCGTCAAATCGACATCCTGTGCGTTCCCGTCCTCGAATCGAAAAACGATCCGCCAATTGGCATTCACGGTCACGCTCCAATACCCTCTTAACTCACCCTTCAGCGGATGCAGCCGCAGCCCCGGCAGATCCAGATCCTGAGGTGAACTCGCCGCATCAAGAAGCGAGAGAATGTTCTCAATTTTCTCAACGCGGTCAGCCGGAAGTCCGCTGCGATCGCCCTTCTCCGCAAAACGTCTGAGTGCCCGATGCCGGATGCTCTCAATCAACAGAATACCTTAAAACTGACAAGCATCGCTTGTCAAGCCACACCCGAATGCCCCCAGGTCTACAATTGAGAATTCCCTATGAAACTCATTCGTTTTGGCGAGCCCGGCCGCGAAAAGCCCGGCGTCCTTCTGGAAAACGGCAAGCGCATTGACGTCAGCGCCGCCGGCATCGGCGATTACGACGAAGCCTTCTTCGGCGGCGACGGACTCTCCCGCCTCAGCGCCTGGCTCGGCGCAAACGCCGCCTCCGCGCCCGAAGTCTCCGGCGCCACGCGCCTCGGCTCCTGCGTCGCCCGCCCCTCCAAGCTCATCTGCATCGGCCTCAACTACGCCAAACACGCCAAAGAGAGCAACATGGAAACCCCGAAGGAGCCCGTCGTCTTCTTCAAAGCAACCTCCTCCATCATCGGCCCCAACGACACCGTCGTCATCCCCAAAAATTCCCGCAAGAGCGATTGGGAAGTTGAACTCGCCGTCGTCATCGGCAAAAAAGCCTCCTACGTCAGCCAGGCCGACGCCATGAGCCACGTCGCCGGCTACTGCCTCCACAACGATTACAGCGAACGCGAATGGCAGCTCGAACGCGGCGGCCAGTGGGTTAAAGGCAAAAGCTGCGACACCTTCGCGCCCCTCGGCCCCTTCCTCGCCACGCCGGATGAAATCAAAGATCCGCACAACCTGAACCTTTGGCTCAAACGCAACAACGTCACGCGCCAGAATTCCAGCACGTCGGACCTCATCTTCAACATCCCCATCCTCATCAGCTACCTCAGCCAGTTCATGAGCCTGCTCCCCGGCGACGTCATCTCCACCGGCACGCCCGAAGGCGTCGGCCACGGCTGCAAGCCGCCGGAGTATATGGCCGATGGCGACGTCATCGAGCTCGGCATCGAAGGCCTCGGCACATCGAAGCAGTCGATCGTCAGCTACCGCTGATCAGCCGCGCCGTCTCCGCCACAATCGCGCCCCAATCGAACGCCGGACGCTTCAGATCGTGTCCGGCGTTTTCCACACGCCGCAGCTCATGCCGCCCCGGCGCAAGTTCCAGCGCCGCACGCAACTCTTCCGGTGAACCGAACGGATCCTTCGTCCCACTCACAAACAACGCCGGCGTTCGCAACTGCGGAAAATGCGCCGTCCGCAATTGCGCCGGCTTATTCGGCGGATGCAGCGGATAAGACAACAACAGCAGCGCCTCCGCCACTCCCGGCTCTTCCGCCGCCAGCATCGTCGCCTGCCGCCCGCCATACGAATGCCCACCCAGCACCACCGGCCCACGAACTCGCTCACGCAGATACGAAACAGCGGCGCGCAATCCATCGCGATCCGCGGCTGACGTAGACGGCGAAGGCGGACCATGCGGCCTTCGCTGCCGGAACGCCAGATCGCATCGCAACACCGCGAATCCATTCTTCGCGAACGCCTCGCTCACCGCCTCCAGCAGCGCCGTCTGGCAGTTTGTCCCCGCCCCATGCGTCAGCACCAGCCCACCGCGCGCGTCGCCCTGCGCCGCGTGCAGAAACCCTCGAATTCCTTCCTGAACAATTATGTCCATCAGACCCTTCTTTCAGCAAATTTTCAGCAACCGGAGAGACTCTGAAACGATGCGTCTTTCAGCTGTGGCTCTGCTGTCCCTCCTCGCAGCCATCCCCCTTTGCGCTCAGGATAACTATGAAATCCAGGTATACGGTTCGGAGACCGTCGAACCCGGCGTCACCATGGGTGAGATCCACAGCAATTTTACTTTCAGCGGTTCTAAGGACACGTCCAACGGCCAGGTCCCCACGAATCACGCGCTGCACGAAACCGCCGAAATCACGCACGGTTTCAACAACTGGTTCGAAACCGGCTTCTACATCTTTACCAGCTACAACCCGAACTACGGTTACGGCTGGGTAGGCGATCACATTCGTCCCCGCGTTCGCGTTCCGGAGAGCTGGAAATGGCCGGTCGGCGCCAGCCTCTCCATCGAGTTCGGCTACCAGCGCGCGAAATACAATGGCGGCGATACATGGAACATCGAATTCCGCCCCATCATCGATAAGCAACTCGGCAAGCTTTACCTCGCCTTCAATCCCGCCGTCGAACGCACGCTCCACGGCCCCGGCGTTCACGACGGCCTCGGCTTCTCCCCAGCCTTCAAAGCAGGCTACGACTTCACGAAAGTGATCAACGCCGGCATCGAATACTACGGCTCCCTCGGCTCCTTCACCGGCTTCGATGCCATCGGCGAGCAGGAACAGCAGATCGTTCCCGCCATCGATCTCAACTTCAGCAAGAACTGGGAATTCAACGCGGGCCTCGGCGTCGGCGTCACCCACTCAACCGACCATCTGGTGGCGAAGTTCATCCTCGGCCGCCGCTTCGAGTTCGGCCACCGCAAGCCATAACCCCGCAGGGCCCCTCGCTTTCAGGAATCTTTCAGAGTAGGAGCGTACGATCAGACTCCGTTGACGCCTGACGATTTCTGACAATTTCCGCGGGCACGCCAGCCACCTCTCGCGTCAACCATCGGTGTGGGTTGTTATCGGAAGGAGTGTCTGTCGATGAAGCTTGCCGCATTTTTCTTTGTCCCTTTCGCGCTGCTCGCGCAGGATGGTCGTCCAAACGGCATGTCATTCATCCGAATGAGCCCCGCGCTCAATGCAATCGACGTGAATCAGGACGGCGCGCTTTCCGCGGAAGAGATCTCGGCGGCCTCCGCGCAATTGCAAAAGCTCGATAAAAACGGCGATGGCCGTCTCTCGCGCGAGGAAGCCGGTCTCCAGATGCAAATGGGCCGCGGCGGCCGGGGGCGCGGCGGCGAGGAAGGTGGAGACCGTGACGAACCGCCCGCCGCTCCTCCCACAGCCGAAGAACTCACGGACACCCTGATGGCATTCGACGCCAATCACAACGGCAAGCTCGAAAAGAGCGAAGTGCCCGAACGCATGCAGGGTATGTTCGAACGCGGAGACGCGAACCACGACGATGTCCTGACCCGCGACGAGATCTCCAAACTGGCCGAAGTGAACCGTCAGCAGGGTGGTGGAGGACGTGGCGAACGGCGAGGATTTGGTGAAGGACGCGGCCCCGGAGCGTTCGATCTTGCCTTCAATGCTCTGGATGCCGACCACGACGGCGAAATCTCTTCATCGGAGATCGCGAATGCGCCCACGGCGCTGAAAACGCTCGACCGCAACGGAGACGGCCAGATTACGAACGACGAAGTAATGCCTCAATTCGGTGGACGCGGCTTCGGCCGGGGCCGCTAAATACGGGAACAAGGAACCAATGAAAAGACGGACAGTTATTTTCGGAGGCGCGCTTGCGCTCACTCTGCCGCGCAGGGGCCGGTCTGCACTCACCCCCACGGCCACCATCCACACTTTTGACTATGAAAACGTCCTCGGCACGTCCCTTCAGATCCGGGCGGCGGCCCAATCCGCCGGTCAGGCGCGGGCTGCCTCCGACGCCGTGCTTGCCGAAATCTCCCGGCAGGCGAAAATTCTCAGCACCTGGGACTCACAGAGCGAAGTCAACCGCTGGCAACGCACCAACGGGCAGGCGGTCCGGGTGTCACCCGATCTGTTCCGCGTTCTCGCGCTCTATGACGACTGGCGCGCCCGCACCTACGGAGCAGTGAATCCATCCGCACAGTCCATCATTGAGGTCTGGCGGACCGCGGCCCGCGAAGACAGGATGCCATGGGATGAAGAACTCTCCTCAGCCGTGGCCGCCGCTCGCGAACCACAGTGGAACCTGAATCATTCCACCCGCACGGCAACCCGAACGGGTGACGCGCCCCTCGTCTTCGCGTCCATGGCAAAGAGCTACATTATCGATCGTGCGGCGGACGCCGCCATGCGCACTGGCATTTCGGCCGCGGTAGTTAACATCGGTGGCGATATCGCGGTTCGCGGCGAATACGCCGAGCCGGTCGACATCGCCGATCCGCACTCCCCCGAAGAAAACGCCGATCCGATCGCCCGCGTTCTCATCCGTAACCGCGCCATAGCCACGAGCGGAGACTATCGCCGCGGCGTCACAATCGACGGCCGCCACTACTCGCACATCGTCGATCCCCGCACCGGCGCTCCCGCACAGGATGTCGTCAGTTCCACGGTAATCGCCGCAAACCCGGCCGATGCCGGCGCACTCGCCACCGCATTCTCGGTCCTGAAGCCATCCGAAAGCGCAAAGCTCGCCGCTTCCGTGCCCGGCGTCGCTTACCTGCTGGTGAAGAAAAACGGGGAGCGCATCACGAATGACGAGTGGCGCTCATACGAAGTGGCGGCGGTGACGAAGCTGGCCCTGCCGCGCGCCGCCTTTGCAGCCGCCGCGCCCGGCGGCCTGTGGGATCCTTCCATGGAACTCACCGTCGACTTCGAAATCGCCCAGCCCCGCGGCTTCGCCAAGCGTCCCTTTGTCGCCGCGTGGGTGGAAGACGCCGACCGCTTCCAGGTCAAAACCATTGCGCTCTGGTATCACGAAGACCGCTAT
>CAZWTH010000357.1:0-4288 GCA_964636715.1 uncultured Solibacteraceae bacterium
CAGCATAACGCACTTCGCCGTAACTCTAATCCCTGTCTCTACATAGATTAGACGCATGCGCGGCGGAGGCGGTTCAGGATCTCGGGAAGCCACGCGGTGTGTTCGGGCTTCATCAGTACGGAACGAAGGCAGAGAACATGCTTGAGGTTGTCCTTGTAAATATAAGATGAAAATAGGCTTGTAGGCAGATCAAGCAATGCGAGGTGGAGGTTCTCCGCAGCCGCCCGTTCGAAGATCCGGCGGGAGAGTGCAGAGGCCTCGGCCGCGGTTTCAGCGCGCGGCGCCCAGACCACGATATCGAGCTCCGGCGTAAACGGAAGCACCCAGCGCGAGTCTTCCTGGAGGCGCGCGGCGAAGACGAGAGCCGCCGTCCGGGAAGCGGTCAGCCCGGCCGCGAATTCTCCACCGCGATCGAGAGGAAGCAGCCGTTGTGTGGCCCAGAGCGCGACCGCCGAGGCTCCCGCGCGTGAGCACTCGATGCTGATCTCGCCGAGGTGCAGGTCGTCGGACGAGAAATACGTGTACGGAGAATCGTGGCTGTAGAGCGCGCCGACCGCCGGATCGCGGAACAGCACGCAGCCGCAGCCATAGGGCTGGAGCCCGTGCTTATGCGGGTCGATCACGATGGAATCCGCCTGACCCGCCGCATCGAACGCCGCGCGCCCTTCGGGGCCGAGATTTTCGGCGAGCGTGAAGTAGCCGCCATAGGCCGCGTCGGCGTGAACGCGAAAGCGGAAGCGGTCGCGAAGGCGCAGAATTTCCGGCAGGGGGTCCACCGCGCCGCTTCCCGTGGTACCGAGCGTAGCGACGACGCAGCCGATATCTCCGCGCGAGGCGCGGTTTTCGAGGGCGGCGCAATCGAGGCGGCCGCGACTGTCCATGGGGATCGATTCGAACGGCAGTTGGAGGACGCCGCTGATTCGTTCGTGGGTGTAGTGCGCGGCGGAGGACGCGAGGATTGTCTGGTCCGGCTTCAATCGCCCCGCGATCCAAAGCGCTTCGAGATTCGCCATGGTGCCGCCGCCGGTGAGATGGCCGAGAAATTCCTTCCAGCCGAACAGCGCGGCGATGCCGGCGACGGCCTCCTTCTCCATGGCGGAACTCGCGCGGCCGCCATCGAGCGCGTGGTTGTTGGGATTGATCCACAGGGCGAGTGCGTAGGCGGCGCGCGCTACCGGATGTGGAGGCTTGATCATCTGGCCGGCGTAGAGGGGATGGAAGTAGGGGAAGTTATCGCGAAGGCGCTCGGCGGTTTCGCGCAGCACGGAATCGAGGCGGTTGAGTGCGGGCGGGGACGGGGTGAATTCGGGGAGGGCGCCGAAGCCTGCGTCCAGATGCTGCAGAGCTGCGGCGAGGGCTTCGAGAGAGGAGGATTCGAAATTCTTCAATTCCGCATTATGGCTTACGCGCGTGGCTTCCGCACGCGCGGCTGCCAAGGAACATTTCAGGTAACGTGCGCCGAGCAGAAGCTCGACGTGCAGGGCCGCGAAGCCCCGCCCCACAGCTGATTCAGAATTCGGCGGCTCCGCCGGCGGTAATACTTATTGCTTGCGCGGCGCCGGCGTTCCGGGAGGGGGAGTCGCGGGTGGCGGAAGCGCTGGCGCGGGCGCTCCCACGTGCGCCATGTTTGAGGGACATGCTGGCGCGGGCACGCTCTTCGGCATCATTCTATCCACCTGATCCTTCGGCGGCGCGATCCTCGGCATTTTCACCGGTGTTCCGGCCGGGGCGGCATTGAGCAGGGGAATGGAGCAGGTTCCGCCCGCGACAGCGCTGACGGCAAAATTAATCGATTGCGCCGGCAGGCCCTGCGGGAAAAGCTTCTCCCTCAGGGTTTCCAGCCTCTGAGGCGAGGGCGCCGGCATGACCGGAGTCGCATCCTGAGCGAACATCGGCACGCAGGCGAGTGTGAGAAGCAGGCAGGTGGCGCGCATGGCTGTTGGACTCCCTCCGGTTGAAATTGTATCGCGATTTTTGCGAGATAGAATCGAGAACATGGCCGAAGCGGTGAAAAGAGACGGTCCGCCGGTAAGCGGCGAAGCGGCGAAGCGGCCGGAGAGAATTACGCTCGCGGGCTCCTACGTTACCCTGGAGCCGCTCGATCCGGCGCGCCACGGCGAGTCCCTCTGGAAGGACATGGGGGGCGTGGAAAACGCCGAACTCTGGCGTTACATGCATAGCGGGCCATTCGCATCCCGTGAAGCCTTTGACGACTATCTGGCGGCGAAGGCGGTCTCCACCGATCCTCTCTATTTCACGCCGATTGACCGCGCCACCGGACGCCCTGGCGGGCACGCGACTTATCTGCGGATCGATCCAGGCCAGCGCGTTCTGGAAGTCGGCTCGATTGTCTATACGCACGCTTTTCAGCGCACGCGCGCGGCCACCGAAGCCATGTACCTGATGGCGAAGCACGCATTCGAAGATCTGGGTTACCGGCGGTACGAATGGAAGTGCAATGTGCTGAACGAGGCGTCGCAGCGCGCGGCGCAGCGCCTCGGATTCTCCTTCGAAGGAGTTTTCCGGCAGCACATGATTGTCAAGGGCCGCAGCCGCGATACCGCCTGGTACGCGATGCTCGACTATGAATGGCCGGCGCGGCGGAAAGAGTTCGAACGCTGGCTGGCTCCGGACAATTTCGATGAGCAGGGCAGGCAAAGAACCCGGCTGCGCCAGAAATAGCGCCGCCGCCTCCGCAATCTTTTGGAACTCCATACACGCCCCCGCGGGAATAGGGGCAGGCATGGAGAGCCTGGACCGTGACGCCGAGCTTCTGAAACGTTTCCGCGCGGGAGACCGCGAGGCGTTCACTGCTTTGTACCGGACGCACCAGTCTTCGGTGTTCCGGTTCGCTCTTGCCATGACCGCTGACGAAACGCGCGCGGCGGAAGTGACGCAGGATGTCTTTATCTGGCTGATCCACCACGCGGATGCGTTTGACCCTTCGCGGGGTACGCTGGGGGCCTTCCTTTCCGGCGTAGCGCGAAAGTTTCTGCGGCGGCGGCGAGCCGAAGAAATGCGGTGGGCGCCGCTCGACGGGATTTCGCTCGTTGAGCCACGGGCTTCCTGCGCGGATTTCGATGCTGAAGCGCTGCGGCGCGCCATTGTGGCGCTGCCCGAAAAGTATCGCGAAGTGGTGGTGCGATGCGATCTGGAAGAGAAGAGTTATGAAGAGGCGGCGGGCGCGATCGGAATCGCCGTGGGAACGGTGCGGTCGCGGTTGCACAGGGCTCGCGCGTTGCTGGCGCGCAAGCTCGACCGGCGGCGAAAGGAGGAACAATGTCCGGCATGAGTTGCCGTGAGCTGGAAGCTCTGCTGATGGATCGCGCGCGGAACCGGCCGATGGATGCCGCTATGCGCGCGGCGCTCACGGCGCATCTCGAAGTCTGCGCGCGATGCAGCCATGAGCTCGAGCGGCAGATTCGGCTGAGCGCGGCGATGAGCGCGCTGGCGGAGCGCGCGGCGGCTGTTTCGGCTCCGGCGCGGGTGGAGCAGGCGATTTTGGCGGAGCTGAACGCGGTACATGCGCGCGGCCGCCGCCGATGGATCTATGCGGGCGCAGCTCTGGCGGCGTCAATCGGGATTGCCTTGTGGCTGGGGAACGCGCCGGGTTCGAAAAAGATGGAGGCACACGCCACGCCTGCGCAGCCGGCGACCGTGGTGGAGGCTTCGGCGCCTGTACCGGCGGAGACTCTGCCGGTTTCCGCACCGGTCTCCGCGCCGGTCAGGCGTGCGCTGAAACGCCGGGCGAAACCGGCGGCAAGACCAGAAGCGCCGTTTATCGCGATCCCGTATACGCCGCCGCTCGATCCGCGTGAGCGCGTCGACATGGTGCGGATGGATATGCCGGTGGCGGCGCTGATCGCCGCGGGATTGCCGGTGGGAACGGTCGATCCGGCGAGTCTTGTGAGAACGGATGTGCTGGTGGGTCAGGACGGGCGCGCGAGGGCGGTCCGGCTGGTGGCGGCGGTGAGTTCGAACTAATCAGGAGTGAGAGAGGACTATGAAAAAGGGATTTGTCATGATTGCCGGCGTTGCGGTTGCATCGGCCGCCGCGCTTTACGGGCAGGGAGCTTCCGAAGGGCCCGCGACCTATCAGTTCGCGGTGGCGTCCGGTCCGAAGGTTTTCACTTATTCGACGATCGGCGACGCAGTGGTGACCGGCAGACCGTTTTCGGCCACGGAAGAGCGGAAATCATCGCAGACTTTAGGGGACGGGACGCACATCGAAACGACCGAAACCAATCGCCTGTACCGCGACGAACTGGGACGCACGCGTCAGGAGCGT
>CAZWTH010000358.1:0-12603 GCA_964636715.1 uncultured Solibacteraceae bacterium
CCTGGGGTTGGTCCTCGGTCTGGTGATCTCATATGCGCTTACCCGCTATCTGCGTGGCTTACTCTATGGCGTGGGGGCTGTGGATTGGCTGACATTCGTTATGGTCGCCATTCTTCTCTGCGTCGCGACGCTGATTGCCTGTTTTGTTCCTGCCCGCCGCGCGGCATCGATAGATCCCATGCAGGCCTTGCGGACAGAATGATCACTTTTCGCAGGTCGTGTGTGGGGCAGCAGGGCATGCTGCCGCCGATTGTGAATCGGCGCCCCGCGATCAACGGCTACCGGCCAGCCGATTCATAATCTTCAGCGAAGCGATTCTGGCGCCGAGCCGAGCTTGATGTTGAGCTTCATCGTGCGGCCATCGCGATAAACCGTCAGCGCGATCGATTCTCCTCCGCGCTTCTGCATGATGGCCTGCGTGAGCGATTGCTCACTGTCCACCGGCTTGCCGTCGATGGCGACAATGAGGTCACCGCCCACGCCCAGCTGCGTGAAGCCGAAGCGAATCACGCGTGAAGGTCCGTGGAGGACCGACGACGCCGGGGAGCCATCATCGATCTGCTGAATGAGGAGTCCGCCGGATTCCGGCAGGTCGAGCTGATCGGAAAACTGCCAGTTTGGCGGGATGTAAACCGTCTGCGTAACCCCGAGCACCGCGCGGGAAATATGCCCGGTCGCGCGATACTCTTCGAGCATCGCCTTCACGCGCGTGATCGGCATGGCGAAGCCGATGCCAATGCTGCCCGCCTGGCCAGTCGCGGTCTGCGATCCGAGAATCATCGTATTGACACCGATTACGTTGCCGCTCGAATCGAGCAGGGGTCCGCCGCTGTTGCCGGGATTGATCGCGGCATCGGTTTGAATGAGCCCTTCCATCACCACGCCGTCTTCGTTCTCCAGCTTTCGTCCCAGCGAGCTTACGATACCCGTGGTGAGCGTGCCGCCAAAGTTGAATGGGTTACCGATCGCAAGAACCTTCTGCCCGACGAGGAGCTTGTCGGAATCGCCGAGCGGGAGCGCCGTCAGCTTGCGGCCGGCGTTGATTTTGATGATCGCCAGATCGTCGCGGCTGTCCACGCCCAGAATTTCGCCGTCATATTGTTTGGAATCGGCGAGAGTGACCTGCACCTGGCGCGCGCCGGCGATCACGTGCTTGTTGGTTACGATCTCCCCGTCCTCGTTGATGATGAACCCGGAGCCTGCGCCCTTGACGGGAAACACCTGGAAGAACATGTTCCGCTGATAGGCCACGCTGGTGATACTGACGGTCGCAAGATGGCTGGACTTGTAGATATCGATGTTATTCTGTTCATCCGCGCCGAAGCCCGTTGCGCCGCGGGCTGTGACCGGATCCATCCACAGCTTGCCGCTCGTCGAAAGCGGCCGCATCAGCTTCTGCACGCTCCAGTTGCCGTGAGTGGTAATCAGCCAGAAAGTCCCCACCAGGACCAAAGTAAAAATGAGCGCGCGTGGTCTCATACCGCCAGTCTCCTTAGTTCGTCAAATACCAGTTTAGTTTGACGCAGGGTATCTTCCTTTGTGCCGCTGGTATCAATGACGTAGTCGGCTCTCGCCAGCTTTTCGGCCAGCGGCATCTGGTGAGCCAGCCGGGCCAGAACCTTCTCGCGGGTGGCGCCGGGGCGCTCGAGCGCGCGTTCCAGTTGCTGATCTTCGCGGCAGGTCACGACGATGGTCTTCTTCATCCCCGCCATGCCGCCCGATTCGAAAAGGATGGCCGCGACGTAAATGATGACCGCGGAGGGCTCCCCGGCAATGGTTTCGGCCACCATCTTCGCGGCGCTTTCCCGGACCGCTGGATGAACGATGGCGTTCAGCTTCGCGAGTTCTTCCGGCTTGCCGAAGACGAGAGCGGCGAGTTCCGCGCGATCGGCCGTGCCGAAGGCCTGGAGGACGGCATCATGCGCTTCGCCGCCGGACGCGAGGACCTGATGGCCCACTTCGTCGGCTTCGATCGTATGAGCGCCGAGGCGGCGGAGTTCGGCAGCGACAAAACTCTTGCCGCACGCCATGCCGCCTGTCAGCCCGGCAATCAGCATCGCCGTTCAGCGGCTTCAATCGTGTTTCGCATGAGCATTGCGATGGTGAGCGGGCCGACGCCGCCCGGAACCGGCGTATAGGCGGAGGCGACCTTCGCCATATCGGCGGGCCGCACATCGCCGACGAGAAGCGAACCGCGGCGGTCGAAATCCGCCAGCCGCGAGGCGTCGAAGATGCGCTCCGCTTCCTCGCGCGTTCGCACGGTGTTCATGCCGACATCGACGACAACCGCGCCGGGACGAATGTATTCCTCGGTGATCATTGCCGGACGGCCAATTGCGGCGACGAGGATTTCCGCGGTGCGGCAGACGCCGGGAAGATCGTGCGTGCGGGAGTGGCAGATGGTGACGGTGGCGTTCTCCTGCAGCAGCAGGAGCGCCATCGGCTTGCCAACGATATCACTGCGGCCGACAACGACAGCGTTGCGTCCGGCAATGGGGATTTGGTTGCGCTTAAGAAGTTCGATCACGCCCGCGGGAGTGCAGGGGCGCAGGCCGGGGCGTCCCGTGGAGAGCAGACCGGCGTTGTACGGGTGGAACCCATCCACGTCCTTTTCGGGTGCGACTGCGAGGAGCGCTTTTTGCGCATCGATCTGCGGGGGCAAAGGCAACTGGACCAGGATGCCGTCGATGTCAGGGCGGGCGTTGAGGTTCGCGATGATTTCGAGGAGAGCTTCGGTCGTGAGCGACGCGTCCCGCGTAATCGTCTCATGGTGAAGCCCGAGCTCTTCGGCGGTCTTCGTTTTATTGCGGACGTAAACCGCGGAGGCTGGATTGTCACCCACCAGAACAACGGCGAGACCCGGCGCGCGCCCGGTCTTCGTCTTCATCGCCGCTACGCGCGGGCGGCACTCTTCCTTGATTTGGTCGCGTACTGTATTCCCGTTGAGGATCAGACTCATATTCAAGCTGTCAGCATTTCCCGGACGTTAGTCTCCACAATGCGGTGGATCTTGTCTTCGCCGATGAAGCTTTTGACCATGGGAGGAAGGTCCATATTGACGATGACGTTCGCGTCATTGACGTCGATAGTTCCCGCAAGAGGCACGGAAATGTAGCCGACTTTGCCGGTGAAGGAGAACTGCATGCTGGAGTCATTCCAGGACGTTTTCTTGTCCACAATCTGGATATTCGAGCCGAACCCGCCGAGCAACTGGTCCAGGCATCGATCGATCACCGGCATGGCGGCTTCCTTTCCCAACTGATGCGCAATCTCGACTCTCATGCCTCGTTCCTTTTCAATTGACCGCAGGCGGCGTAGATATCGAGCCCGCGCGGCCGGCGAATGAAGCACGGCACAGACCGCCGCACGATTTCCTGGAATGACGCCACCTGTTCCGGAAGCGGCGTTTCGAAGGGAATACCGGGACCGGGATTCAACGCGATCAGATTCACCTTGCAGTTGATGTTGCCCAGCATGCCGGCCACGCGCCGCGCATCGGCATCGGTATCGTTCACGCCGCGCAGCAGCACATATTCGAACGTCAGCCGCTCCCAGCTTCGCAGCGGATAAGTGCGGCAGGCTTCGAGCAGGTCTTTGAGATGCCACTTGCGCGTGATCGGCATGAGTTGCTGGCGCTGCTCTTCAGTAGAGGCATTCAGCGAGATCGCGAGCTTCGGCCGAACTTCAGCTTTACCCAGTTCTTCGATCTTCGGAATGATGCCGGACGTGGAAACCGTGATTCGCCGTTCGCTCATGCCGACCGCTTCCGGATCGGTGAGAATGCGCGTCGCTTTGAGAACGTTCGGAAGATTCAGCAGCGGCTCGCCCATCCCCAACATCACGATGTTGAAGCGGCGGTTGGTCACAAGGAGTCCGTTATCCCGCGCGACGAAGAGAACCTGGCCCACGATCTCACCGGCGGTCAGCGAGCGTTCGAGGCCCATCAGCGCCGTCATACAGAACTTGCAATCAACCGGACAGCCCACCTGGCTCGAAATGCAGACTGTGTCGCGATCTTCTTCGGGCATGAGCACGGTTTCCACCGTGCGGCCGTCCTGAAGGCGCAGCAGATAACGGCGCGTGCCGTCGACGGAATCGTAGACGCGATCGGCTACAGGCAGGCCCAATTCGGCGTGCGAAGCCAGTTCCTGACGCAGATTTGCAGGCAGAGTTGAAATCTGAACGAGGTCGGAAACCTTCTGGTTGTAGATCGCGCGATAGACCTGGGCAGCCCGAAATGCGGGCTGATTTGGCGGCAAAACCTGTCGTAGCTCGCTAAGTTCCATCCCTACAAGAGCTTGCGGCATTTACTTTCAGGTTAGCATGGGCCCTGCGTATATGGTAAAAACGAATCAGGTCCTTTGGCTTGTCCTTCACCCCCATAGTCGAACCCCCGCCCATCCCCTCCAGTCTGGATCGGGATATTCGCACCACCGCGCTCTCGAACGGCATCAAGGTCATTACGGAGACCATGCCGCATGTGCGCTCGGTGTCCGTGGGCGTATGGGTCGGGTCCGGTTCGCGGCGCGAAGCCGCGGAGCAGAACGGCGTCTCGCATTTCATCGAGCACATGCTGTTCAAGGGAACGCATACGCGGACGGCGGAAGACATCGCGCGCTCGGTAGATTCGATTGGCGGCAATCTCGATGCGTTTACCGCGAAGGAGATGACCTGCTTCAACACCAAAGTCCTCGATGAGCACGTGCCGATCGCCATGGACGTGCTGAGCGATCTGGTGCTGAATCCGCGTTTTGATGAAGAGGATATCGGGAAGGAAAAAGGCGTCGTTCTTGAAGAGATCAAGATGGATGCCGACAGTCCCGACTATCTGGTGCATGAGATTTTCTCGGCGCAGTTCTGGAAAGGCCATTCGCTGGGGCGTCCGATCCTCGGCACACGCGACACTGTGCGGGGTCTTTCGCGCGAGGTGATTCAGAGTTATTACCAGTCGGTTTACACGCCGGAAAATCTGCTGATCACGGCGGCGGGGAACCTGTCTCACGACCGGCTGGTGGAACTGGCCGCCGGACATTTCGAAAAGCTGAAGCCTGCCGGGCCTGTACCGCAGGAGCCCGTCCCTTCCACGCACGCCGGCGTGATTCTGCGGACGAAGAAGGAACTGGAGCAGGTACACCTTTGTCTCGGCGTTCCGTCGTATCCGATTCCACACGAGCACCGGTTCCACTGCTATGTGCTGAATACGGTACTGGGCGGCGGCATGAGCTCACGGCTCTTCCAGAACATTCGCGAGCGGCAGGGGCTGGCGTATTCGGTCTATTCGGATATCAGTCCTTATACCGATACGGGATGTCTGATGGTCTGCGCGGGGACGTCGCTGGAATCCGTGCGCAAGCTGGTGGATTCGGTTTTGCGCGAGTTCCGGGAATTGCGTCAGAATCCGGTTCCGGCGGAAGAACTGCGGCGAGCGAAGGATCACCTGAAGGGCTCGCTGATGCTAAGCCTGGAATCGACTTCCAGCCGCATGTCAAACCTGGCTCGCCAGGAGATGCACTTCAAGCGGTTCTTCTCACTCGACGAACTGGTGGAAAGTATCGAGAAAGTGACGGCGGCCGATGTCCAGCACGTCGCCCAGTCCTTCTTTGAACCGAGCCAGATTGCGCTCACGATTCTGGGCAATCTCAACGGACTGAAAATCGGCCGGGAAGACCTGGTCTGTTAAGACCGGCTATTTAGTGGTCCCTGTATCGTCCTTGTCCTTCGTTTTATCGGCCACTTTTTTGGAGGCGTCGTGCGTGCCTTCCTTCACCTTGTGGCCGACCTTCTTCGCGCCTTTTCCAACGCCCTTCCCCGCTTCTTTCGCGGCGTGGCCGGCGTCTTTCGCGGCGTCCCTGGTGGATTCGCCGGCGTCCTTCATGTGGTCACCCGCAGTCTGAGCATATGCTCCGGCACTGAGTCCTATGCCGATGACAGCGGCTGCAAGTAGTTGTGGAATCTTCATCTGCGTACCCTCGCAGGGGACTCTTGCAATAACGCGGCCACTCGGCGTTCGATGTTGTCGAGAATGCCATACAATGAAGCCTTAGCGGCCTCGCCGTGGGCTTTTTCGCCGGCCAGGATGGCGTCCGAGGATTGCTCATAAGGGCCGCTGCCGATCTCGTGGCCGCACTGGGAGATCAGTTCGGTGAGGCCATCCGTGGTCGCTTCCAGATGGAATTGGAGGCCGAGGGCGGAGGGATGCTCGAACGCCTGGACGGCGCAGCCTTCACTTTTCGCGAGAAGGGTACAGCCGGGAGGGAGGTTGTAGGTCTCGCCATGCCAGTGAAGGACGGAATGACAAAACAAACCCACCGATTCGGGCTGCATCTGGATGGGAAACCAGCCGATCTCTTTGACTTTATTCCGGTAGACCGTTGTCCCCAGGACCTCCGCCAGAAGCTGTGAGCCGAGGCAAACCCCCAGAACGAATTTCTTCTGCTTCAGGCATTCGGCAATCAGCGCTTTTTCGGGGCGGAGCCACTCGTACTCGGCTTCGTCGTGGACGCTCATCGGTCCGCCCATGACGACCAGCAGATCGAAAGTGTCGAGCGCCGGCAGGCTTTGTCTGTCGCACAGGCGAACGATCCGAAAGTCATGACCGCGATCGGCGGCCCAATCCTGGATGTTGCCCGGACCTTCGAATGGGACATGTTGCAGGCAGGCGATACGCATCTTCTCCTGAGAATAAACTGCTTTCTTCATTGCAATTGGTTTGCAGTTCAGGCTCCTGGGAAATGGTTGTTTCTACAAGCTACCGCGTATTTACTTGCAACTCACTTGCAAAATAACTATTGACAGGTCCGCCGATTTACGCCTACCCTGATGACTTGAGAACTTTTCTGCTTTGCGTCCTGACTGTTGTTCCGGTGTGTGCTCAGACTGGCGCCAGTGGCGCTGTCCGGCCGCCCATGGTGAAGAGGAGCCCTGTACTCAATATTCTGGATGCGGATCAGGACGGCATCATCACGGCGGCTGAGCTCGCGGCTGCGCCCTCTCTGCTCCTCAAACTGGATAAAGACGGCGACGGGAAGCTGAGTGTGGCGGAAGCCGGAATGCAGCGCATCCCGACTCCGGACCGTCCCGTGGAAGAACCGCCATCGCCTCCTCCTTCGGCTCAGGACATCCTCTCCGATCTGCTGATGTTCGACGTCAATCACGACGGCAAGCTCCAAAAGAAGGAAGTTCCGGCGCGCATGCAGGGCATTTTCGAGCGCGGCGATACGAACCATGATCAGGTGCTCAGCCACGAAGAGCTCGTCGCGATGAGCGAGGAAAACCATCAGACGAAACTGCCCACGCGGCGTCCGGGTGGAGCAGCGTTCAATGCGCTGGATACCGATCAGGACGGGCAGATTTCATCCGCCGAGATTGCGAATGCCGCGGTTTCATTGAAAACGCTTGATAAGAATGGGGATGGCCGCATCGAGGAAAGCGATTTGACGCCCGCCGGCGCGCCGCACTAGAGCAATTTGCCAATACTTAAGTTTTTACTTGACAATTAAAGCCGCTCCGAATATAGTTAAGTTGTAACTTAACTATGGAGGCAGTATGAAAGAACAATCGATCACCCACCACACGTTCACGATGGAGCGGTATTTCCCGGCGCCACCGGCGAAGGTTTTCGCCGCGTTTTCGGATCCGGCGAAGAAACAGCGCTGGTTCGGGGAGGCCCGCACCCACGACCTGGAACTCTTCGATCTGCAATTCCGCGAAGGAGGCAGGGAGAGCGCCCATTACCGGTTCAGGGAGAACTCGCCGTTCCCAGGCGTTATGCTCACCAACGACGGCGTGTACCAGAATATTGTGCCGGACAGCCGCATCATGATGTCTTCCGTCATGAGCCTGGGAGGCCGGTGCATTTCGACTTCGCTCGCCACTTTCGAGTTCCTGGAAGCGGCGGACGGCGGGACCGACCTGCTCTTCACACACCATGGCGCGTTTCTCGAAGGCTCGGGCGGTCCGGAGATGCGCGAAATGGGATGGAAGACGCTGTTTGAAAGATTGACGGAAGAGATCGCGCGCTCGTGAGCCGGAAGAAACCAGACGCGGACCTTGTCTTCCAGGCGCTGGGAGACCCCACGCGGCGCCGCATGCTCGAAAGAATCAGCCGCGGCCCTATGTCCGTTTCACAATTGGCGGAGCCGTTCGAAATGACGCTGGCTGCGGTGGTGCAGCACCTCCAGGTGCTGGAAGAATGCGGCCTGATTACAACGCAGAAGACCGGCCGCGTTCGGACCTGCAGCATCGAACGCGCCGGTTTTGCGATAGCCGAGGAGTGGATCGCCGCCCGGCGCTCGCTTTGGGACAAGCGTCTGGACGCGCTCGGCGACTTACTGAGCGAATCCTCTTAACCCAGCTTCTTAACCAACTTTGAACGGCGGCTTCAGGAGCTTGTTGGCGTCCTTGTTGTTGGAGAAGAGACCCTTTTCGGCGTCCCACTCCAGCTTGCCTTCGGTGCGTTGCGCGATCACGCCGAGCAACATCCACTCGACGAACGGGACCGCGACATTGAAGTTGGAAGCGGCTGGATCGCCACCCTTGGCGGCGCGAATCCAGTCCTGATAGTGACCGGGCGAGCGCGTGAGCAGCGGGGTGGGGAACTTATAATCCTTCATCTTTTCGGCGGCCGGGATCAGGCGCGTGTCTTCGCCGTAGGTGCCGGTGGTCATCATGCCCTTTTCGCCGATGAAGAGGCTGCCATTCGGGTCGGCCGGCTTGAGCTGCGAGACGGTCATGAAGCGATCGTAGTCGAAAACCGAGCCCACAAATCCGTTCGGCGGCGGGGGCGGAGGCGGCGCTTCGCCTGGTTTGCGCGGAATCCGCGGCAGATCGCCAAGCAGTTCGCCGGCGGGCACGCCATCGATCTTCGGCGATTCCGTCATGCCGTCATGCCAGAAAACCTTCACCGGCGGCATGTTGCCGCGGGCGGGGAAGTCATACCGCAGTACCGATTTTTTCGGATACATGAAGGAGCTGGTCCCCTCTTTAAAGATGCATTCGACGCTGGTGGGCGAGCCGAGGCGCAACGCCATGTTGGGAGCGCCGAGGATGTGGCAGGCCATGTCGCCGATGGCGCCGCAGCCGAAATCGAAAAAGCCGCGCCAGTTGAACGGCTGGTAGAAGTTGCCGTACTTGTTCGGATAGCCGGGGCCGCCGGTCGTATAGGGACGCTTTTCGAGCGGACCCTGCCAGAGCGCCCAATCGAGCGTGGCCGGCGGATCGTTGGGGGCGGGGATCGAGGTGAGCCCCTGCGGCCACCACGGGCGGTCCGTCCAGGCGTGGACTTCGGTTACATTGCCGATCTCGCCCGACCACACGATTTCCGCGGCCTGGCGGGTTCCTTCATTCGAATAGCCCTGGTTGCCCATCTGGGTCGCAACCTTATATTTCTGGGCCGCGGCCAGCATGGCGCGCGCTTCCTCAATGGTGTGGACGAGCGGTTTCTGCACGTAGACATGCTTGCCGCGCTCCATGCAGGCGATGGCGGCGGTGGCGTGCATGAAATCCGGGATGGTGACGATGCAGGCGTCGATGTCCTTGCCTTTTTCATCGAGCATCTTGCGGAAGTCTTTGAACTTGGGGACGTCCGGATACTGCTTGAATTTGTTGGCGGCCTGCTTGTCGTCCACGTCGCAGAGGGCGACGATGTTTTCGTGCCGGCAGCCATCGATATCGCTGGAAGCCTTGCCGCCCGCGCCGATGGAGGCGATGTTCAGCTTTTCATTGGGCGATTTATAGCCGGCGAAACTGAGGGACGGCACGGCGCCGAAGCCACCCGCCGGAATGGCGCCGGCGAGGAGAGAACCGTAGAAAAAATAGCGTCTCGTGAATGTTTGGCTCATAAGCAGAAACCTGTTGGCGGGGAAAAATCCCGGCCGATCATCATCATATAACGTTTATGCGTGGCCGGCCGAGGCAGTTGTAGTGGCGTGCACTCGACATTGCCGGTCGATGGCGGACTTCTTCAAAGAGCCAGCGAGCTAACGGGGATTCGGGGAGCGAGAGGTTGGCTCGCGCCGCGCTGGAAGCGCTGATTGCGCGCGAAGGCGCCAAACGCCTGGCGGCGCTTCACGGCATCGACCCGAAACTTGAGACGCCGGTGCGGCGACGATCGGAAGTTTGAGGATTCGGGGTATTTGTTTGGGAACGGGAGGCTGGCGGTTCGAACGGCGACTTGCTTAGCTGAGCTTGCCCGCGGCGGTGAGGATCATCGCGAGATTCCAGACGACGAGCGCTGCATACCAGTAATTCGCGAATGACAGCAGTTTCACCCGCCCGCTGACAACGCAGAGACCGCCGATCGCGAGACCAACCACCTTGGAAGCGGCGACGCCGATAGCGGGCGTAGTGCTGTGGATCAGCTTGACGATGAACGGACTCACTTCATGGGCGCCGAGTTTAAAGCCGACCATGGTGGTGAGAAAGTCCAGAAGCTGAAGATAAACAAAAACCTGAATGACAAGCATCACGCACCGACCTTGATCCGAAATTCCGCCATCACAATAAACGCCGCCACACCCACTGCAATCATCGCGCCATGCGGCAGGCGCATTCCTTTCGACTTCGTCACATCGAGCTCTTCGCTCGAATGATGCGGCGCGCGCAGCTTCGTCAGGTCGCTGATGATGAACGACAAATTGAAGAACGTGTGCCGCACGCGGCGGCGCAGCAGCAGAATCACCATCGCAATGATCCCCCCGAGGATAGCCGTCAGAAGAAAAACCCAGAAACAATTGCCGGGGCCGACGATTGCGCCCACGGCCGCCAGCAATTTCACATCGCCCGCGCCGCGCGCTTTCAGCAAATAGAGCGGAAAATAGAGCGCGAAGCCAAGCCCGAGACCTTCGGCGGCGTGGCCCAGTCCGGACCATCCGCCTGAGAAAAGATTCCAGGCAAAGCCGGCAATAATTCCCGCGAGCACGAGCCAGTTCGGGATGCGGCGAAAACGGATGTCATAGACCGCGGCAGTCAGCGTCAGGGCCGCTAACAGGGCCTGCGCCGCGATCGGTAGTGTGGGCTGCGTGAGCATCCTGGCAAAATGAGTATAGCCTGAATCTAACCAAGGACAGCGCGAAAAACGGGCCAATTAACTAAAGTTAGATTCTGGTACGTCAACCAGATCTGTATACTCTCTTCGCGTGTTTTAACGCTGGCTGGTTTCCCCCGCGGTGACGCTGCGATTGAATTCCGCGGAGCGGTTGCGCGGCACGCTGAGCGTTTTCCAGGTCGCGCCCGCCAGATGTTTGGCGAGGAAAACAATCTGTCCAATGTGGCTCGAATAGTGGGCCACCTGCCGGTTGATCGCCTGCATCACGGAGTGCGGTTCGCTGCGGATCGTGACGGTGCGGGCGAGGTCCGCGTCAGTCAAAGGCTCAATCGCATCGAAGACGAGTTTCCACCCGCTCTCCCATCGTTCCAGCAGCGCTTCGCGCGTCGCTGGCGGTTCGATGAATTCCGTGTCGCGGTTACGGTCTGGCTTCTCGCCGTCGCTCGTGAGGAAGTTCGTCCAGCGCGAGCGCATGTTGCCGGTCATATGTTTGACGATCAGGGCGATCGAATTCATCTCGCCATCGAGCGTAGCGAAGAGCTGATCGTCGGAAAGCTGCGCCATCGCGCCTTCCGCCATCTTTTTATACTGGCGGAAAACGGCGAGCGACTCTTCGATATAAGACGTGGTGAACTGGTGGGGCATCTTTATTCTCCTGGTGCAGCGATATTCTGGCTCGCGCCGGTACGCAGGCGAATACCGCTCCAGGCTTCACAGATGACCATGGAATTAAAAGGATTCCGCGTATCGTAACGGACTGAGGCCGGTCCCACCATGCGCATACGGTCTTCCGGCAGACGGCGCGCCATGGCGGCGGCGTCCTGGGCGACAGTGTAAATCACGCCGCTGACGGAATACGTGTAGGTGATGATGTCGCCATCGACATCGGTAATTTCGCAATCGCCGATTTTGCCGTTGCCGAGCAGGCCGTCACGGCGCCGGCGCTCCGCTTCTTCCGGCTTCAATGGCGGATGCAGGAAGCGCCAGATCAGAAGCCCGAGAGTGGCGACGAGCGCGAGCGCGCCGACGGAAAAACTCAACCACCGGGCGGTTTCGGCGGGCATGCCGTGACCTCCGGCTACTTCTTCGCGAAGACTTTGTTGTAGTCCTTGAGGAACTGATCGAGACCTTTATCGGTGAGCGGATGGTTGAAGAGCTGATCCATCACCTTGAAGGGCAGGGTGCCGATGTGAGCGCCGGCCAGTGCGGCGTCCACTACGTGCAAAGGTCCGCGCAGAGAAGCGGCGAGCACCTGTGTCTCGAAATCGTAGTTCTGATAGATGTGGACGACCTGATGGATCAAATCCATGCCGGTGGCGCCAATATCATCCAGACGGCCGACAAACGGGCTGATGAAATAAGCGCCGGCCTTGGCGGCCACGAGCGCCTGCGCGGCGGAGAAGCAGAGCGTCACGTTGACGCGAATGCCTTCCTTGCTGAGCGCGGAACAGGCTTCGATACCGTCGCGGATGAGCGGCAGCTTCACGACCACATTCTTGTGGATCTTCGCGAGGCCGCGCCCTTCGGCGATCATCTCCTTCGCTTCGGTCGCGACGACC
>CAZWTH010000359.1:0-49272 GCA_964636715.1 uncultured Solibacteraceae bacterium
GTCGCCATCGCCTTCTTCATTTCGGCTTCGAAATAAGGACGGAGAGCCGCGGCTTCCTTTTGATCGAGCTTGAGAATGCCGGCCGGCTGCGGCCCGTCAGGCGAAGCGCTGGGCCAGGTGAACGTCTGGTAATTCTTGTACGTCTCCATCAACTGGAGCGTGTTGGAAGTCGCGGCGTCCGTGTAGCCGTTGTTGTACGCCAGTTCGAGCTCGTTGTGAGCTTCGTCGTTGCGGCCAAGGCGCATCAGGTTGACGCCGAGCTGCGAATGCGCGCTCCAGAGCTGCGGGTTGGCGGCGATCGCTTTCCGGTAGTACGAGACGCCGTCTTCGTAACGGCGATTGATCACCAGCTCCTTCGCGATGTCGGCGTAGCCCTCGCCGCGATTGCCGATTTTCGAAACCCAGGCGTCGGCTGGCTTGTCATTCAGAAGATCGATCGTGGCGTGAATCGCAATGGCTTCAACCGCGTCCGCATTGATCTTGAGCGCCGCGTCAGCCAGTTCCGTTGCTTTCGCGTAGTTGCTGTCTTCGAGCGCCATCCGCCCCATGATTTCATCGGCGTGATAGCGCTTCGGGTCGATTTCGAGCGCTGCTTTCGCGGCTTGCTCGCTGTGCTCGTCGAAACCATCGGCGTAAAGTTCCGCAAGACCCATGTACGCGTCTGCGTTGTTCGGATCGAGCTTCAGCGCTTCCAGATACAGCGATTCGGCGTCGGCGGCGTTGAACCGGTCCGCCAGCAGATCGGCGTAGCGCACGCGTATCTCGGCGTTCGTGGGGTCCGATTTCAGCAGCGCTTCGAAACCGTGCCCGACCGAGCGGTAATCTTCCCACGTCCGCGAGGCGTGCCAGAGATCCTGCAGTTGCTTCAGCGCGCTCGCCGTCTGCGCCTTCATCGGCGCTGCTTTTGGCGCGGTTGGGTTCGGCTCCGGCATCGACGAATCGGCAGCGGCCTTCGGAGCCGGAGCGCTCGCAGGTGGTTGATTCTGCGCCACAATGCCGGCGCAAATTCCCAGCAAGCCCAGTCCAGTCAGCACTGCGGCGCGTTTCATTTTTCGATTGCCTCCTGAGTTTTCGCCAGTTGCAAGAGGAGGGCCGTCATTTGCCGGCGATAGTCGGCGGGATCCATCAAATCCTTCTGGAATTTGAGGGCATCGATTTTGTTTTCAATCTGTTCCTTGGTGGCGACCAGTTGCTGCTTCGCCGGGTCGGTGACCTCCGCCGCGGCGGGGCCGGATCGCACCAGCGTGAATGTACCGGCGTGAGATTCGTCGCTCACCATGGAATGTTCGGTCGCCAGATGTTTGGCGTCTGTAAAGAACGCGGCGGTCTTCGCCTGCGCGAATTTGTACGCCTCAAGCGCGGTGACCGCGTTGTTTTTGTCGGTATCCGCCGCGGGGTCGCGCAGGGCCTGCACCCAGAAGCGCGAGAAAACCGTGGCGTTCTTTTCCGTGCCGGATTTCGTGGCGGTAATGATGACGCGGCCTTCCTTCTTCAGTGCGTCAGTCGCGCCGCCGCTCGCGCTCGTCATATCGACAACCAGCTGCCGGCTGGCGCTGATGCGATTCAGCAGAACGGCCAGTTCGGGCGCGGAGATGTCCGGTCCCGGCAAATTGAACTTGTATTCGGAGCCATCGAAAGTGCCGTGGCCGATCATCATAAAGACGAACGCGTCCGCGGGCTTGGCCTGCGCGGCGATTTTTCCGAGAGCGGCCTCTAGCTTCGCTCGGGTAGCGTCGGCGCCCTTCAGCGTCTCGACGACCTTATCCGTACCCGGCTGCTCGCGGAGCATCTTGTCCGTGTCCGTCGCGAGCATTTCGAAGCGCTGCTCGTAATCGGGCTCGCCGCCAAGACCGGCGACCGTCAGGAAATAAGTTGCGCCGAAGGCCGGGCGCGCCGTCGAAAAGCCAAGCGCCGAAAGGCAAAGCACCGCAGCCGCGGTATTGAGCAGAAAACTTCGTCTCATACCACACCCCATTTTCGCCGAAGCAGCCATTCTCCACCCCGCAGCAGGATCAGCAGAATGAACAGGATCGGCATATCCCAGATATCGAGACTGTCGTGGCCGGAGATGCCGGCTTCCGAAATGGCGACTTCATCGCCCAGACGTTTGGCGTTGCCGGGCGTGTAATAGTTGCCCCCGGTATCGGCCGAGAGGCGCTGCAAAAGATCCTTATTCTGAGCGGCGTTGAAATTCTCGGCGACGCCATCTTCGCGGCGGAAATTGAGAGCGTCGCGGCCGACTTCGAGCTTGCCGTCATTCGCGGCAATCTCAGCAACATAAGCGCCGGATTTATCCGCCGTGTAGTCTCCCGCATAGGCGCCGGGCTCAAGCGGATCGGGTTTCATCTCCAGAGTGTCGACGCGTCCATCAGGCCGGTTAATAGTGGCGGTGACCGTGGCCCCGGCGACGGTTTCATACATCTTGTCGCGAACAACCGCGCGCAGATGAACCTGGCCGTCGTCATTCAGCATCTGGTGCGGCGTGGACGCCGAAACCTGCCCCGGCGTTTCCGTCACGAGCCAGCGGAGCAACTGCTGCCAGAACATCTCGTGCGTCATGTCGGTGTGATCCTGGAGCATCTGCCACCGCCACGTGCCGGACGTGGCGAGCACTGCGGTGCGCCCGTGGCCGTAGTTCTCAATGGCCAGAAGGGGCGACGTACGCTTGCCCTCTTCCCCTACATTCATAAGGACAACCGCTCCCGGTTTGGGCGCGCCCATCACAGCGTAGTTGGCGACCTTCGGCATCTTCTTCCAGCGAGCGTCGTTCGCTTCCGCGTTGTCTTCCAGACGGAGTATTGGACTGGCTTTTCCGGCATCCGTAAGCGAGGCGACTGCGAAATTGCGCGAAAAACTCTTTTCCGGCAGAAGCCGCAGCGGCATCATTTCGGCCATCGGCGTGTTGGCGTAGCCGCCGTCACTCAGCGCGAAACGGCCGGCGAGGAAGAGCACGCCCCCTCCGCGGCGGTCGGCGAAGTCGCGGATGGCGGCCTGCTGGGCCGGTGAGAAATAGTTCGCTTCTTCGCTGCCCATAATGAAGCCGTCATAAGCGAAGAGATCCTCGGGCTTTTCCGGAAAGCCGTTCAGCAGCTCTTTCGGGTCGTTCCTCTGGATATAGGTTTTGTTCTCCGTTGTGCGAACAATGCCGGTAATCTCAACGGCCGGATCGTCTTCGAGCGCGCGCCGGATAAATTTGTATTCCCACTGCGGCTCGCCGTCGAAAAAGAGGATGCGGCGCTTCTTCTCCGAAATATTGACGAGCCGGACCCGGTAATTGTTCAGCGTGTTCTGTTCGCCGGCCACGGGATCGATACCGATCTGGAAACTGTGCGCGCCCGCCGGTCCTGCGTTAAACATCACGGTTTCCGATTGATCCACCTCGGGCTTCAGCGTGATTTCCTGTTTGGCCAGCGGATGGCCGTTCTCCCGGACCATCAGGTTGATCTTCTGGCCTTCCAGTCCGTGCTGCCGGAAATTGACGCGCGCGCTGACGCGGGAGTTGGCGAGGACGCGCGCCGGAACGTCCACGTCCATGACTTCAATGTCTTTACTGAAATGGTCCGGCCCGAAACCGATCGTGTGGACGGGTAGATGAAGCTGCCGGATTTGGGCGAGCGTTTCGCGGTCCACGCCGCCGGTGTTATCGCCGCCGTCCGTTGCCAGCACAATAGCGCCCAGCGGCATGGTGCTGGCTTCCGCGGCGATGTGCTTCAGACTGTCGCCGATGCGCGTGGCTTCATCGTTCGGGGCGAGTCCATCCACGTGGTCCGAGGCCGATTCGATGCGGGCGGCGTCACGTCCGAAACGGTACACGCGAACCTGAAATTTCTTCTGGAGATCGGGGAGAACGGTGCCGTTCAGCAGGTCTTCAGCGTTCTGGAGACGGCTCTTCGAGTTGCCCGGATCGACCATCCCCATGCTGCGCGAATCGTCCACCAGGACCGCGACCACGTTCTGCTGCGGACGAAGCCGGGCGACGCTCATCGCCGGATGCCACAGCATAAAGAGGACAATGGCGATCATCGCCGTCTGCGCAAGACCGATGGCCGCCAGACGCAGGGTGCTGAGGGCGTTACGGCGCTCGCGGAGGAACCAGGCGATGACGCCGATGGCGAGCAGCAGGGCCAGCAGGAAAGTCCAAAAAGGCCATGGCGCCAGCAGCACCAGCTTGCCTTTCGAGAAGATAGCCGGCGGGTATTTAAAGAGCAGTTCGAACATTCGTTTTATGTTCCGCTTGCGAGCCGGCTAAGTCACGCCATGGCGGGGTATCGAGTAGTGTATACCCGTCGCAATCATCCTCCATGTGCAGCGCTCGCGCAACATCGTGGCGCGTAAAGGTTTGCATATTTCGACGTATGGAGATCCGGAAAAGCTACGGGGAAAGAATAACATGTGTCGAATCAGTCGAATGTTTGGATTCACACCCGGGCGAGCGCAAGCGCAGGTCTACTACTACTGGCGGCTACCGTTCCTGAACTGTGAGTTTTTGGAACGTCGTAAGCACCTGCAGGAACGTGAGCATCTGATTGATGACATCCCCTGCGTCGCCGGAGGTGCGCGGATTGGCAACCGCCGGGTATTCGTCACGTACAGCTTCACGGATTAATAGCGGGCTGCCTGAAGCAATCCCCGCGACGCGTGAACGGGGGAACGTCAGCGTCCATCGCTGTAAATTCCCGCCTCCAGAGAGACGTCATCCCGCCAATCGGATAGTTGTGCAAATCGGGAGGCTGCCTCCCGATTTGCACAAGTGACAGGAAAACGTCACCCGATCAATGAGTTACACTTGTGCAAAGAATCAAACCCGGCATCTTTCCCGGTATTTTCGCAACAGTTCGTAGAGCACGACGCCCCCAGCCGTGGCCACATTGAGAGAGTGTTTCCGGCCGAGCATGGGAATACGGACATGGGTATCGGCTTCCGCGGCCAGTTCCAGGGTCAGGCCGTCAGTTTCGTGTCCAAATAAGATGCAGACGGGGAAGCGGGGCTTCCAGTCGAACAGGTCCACCGCGTGGACGCTGGTTTCGATGGCGGCGATTTCATAGTTCCGGGCGCGGAGTTCCCGCACCTGGCGGCGGGAGTCCGGCGCGTATTCCCACGGAACCGTTTCCTCCGCGCCCAGGGCCGTCTTGGCAATCATCTTCTGGGGCGGATAACCCGTGATTCCCGCCAGATAGAGACGTTCGAGACCTACGGCGTCCGCTGTTCGGAAGAACGCCCCTACGTTATAGAGACTGCGGACATTTTCCAGCAGAACGGCCGCCGGAAGCGGGCCAATGCCGGTCCACTGGGCCGAGGCCTCTGTGGCGCGGAACGGAACTCTTTCGTCACCCAATCGTAAATATCTCTCCTATACCGGCGCTGGCCGTCTAAAATAAGAGCTTAAGCAATGCTGTCTATAGTTGTCCCCATCCACAATGAAGAACTGTCCATTCTGCCGCTCTACGACCGCCTGACCGCGGTGCTGGGCGCGATCGGACGGCCTTACGAGATTCTGTTCATCGACGATGCGTCTACCGATCGCAGCTATGAACTGCTGGCCAATCTCGTCCAGACTGACCCGAGACTCAAGGTGGTACGGCTGCGCCGCAATTTCGGTCAAACCGCGGCGCTCTCCGCCGGATTCCATGAAGCGCAGGGTGAAGTGATTCTCGCGATGGATGGTGACCTCCAGCACGCCCCCGAAGATATTCCCGCGCTGCTGATGCCGATCGACCAGGGCTATGACATTGCGAGCGGCTGGCGGCATGAGCGCGCCGATAACGCGGTCACGCGGCGTCTGCCTTCAAAAATCGCCAACTGGCTGATGGCGAAGGCCTCCGGCATGAACCTTCGCGATTTCGGCACCACGTTCAAGGCCTACCGCCGCGAAGTGCTCGAAGATGTGCATCTCTACGGCGAACTCCATCGCTTCATTCCAGCGCTCGCGAGCTTTTATGGTGCCCGCGTCGTGGAGGTGCCGATTCAGAATCCGCCGCGCGGCGGTGGCGCTTCGCATTACGGGCTGAGCCGTACCTTTCGCGTGATGTTCGATATCCTGACGATCCGGTTCCTTCTGAAGTACGCGACCCGCCCCATGCATTTCTTCGGGGCGATCGGGCTGGCGGGAACCACGGCGGGATCGGGAATTCTCGGGTTCTGTTTGCTCGAAAAGCTCTTTACCCGCGTGGACATCATTCAGGAGCATGGACCGCTGATGCTCGCCGGCGCGCTGCTGCTGCTGGTTGGGTTGATGATGTTCTCAACCGGGCTCATCGGCGAACTGGTGATGCGCACGTATTTCGAATCCCAGGACCGGCGCATCTATGCGGTGCGCGAGATTCTGACGCATCCAGAGAAGTCGCAAGCCGCCCGGGCTTAATACTCCGGTTCAAAAGGGCGACAACGCGGCGGCGTGACGCCGTTGCCTCACACGAGGTCACACCACACGTTTTATTTAGATATGGAAGGGGTTCGTGCTCAACAGCCGGGCCAGCCTCGAATCAGCTGGACTGTATATATTTACTGTACAGTAAATATCATCTAACCAATTGCATATTTGCTATTTTATGTATATTTACTGTACAGTAAATATATCGTATGATGGCCGCCGGTCGTGAAAACGAAGTTGTCGCCGCCCTCCAAACGAGCTTGGCAAGCCTGCCAAACCTTGCGATAACCAAGGTCCGCGAAAGCGTACGGTTCAGCACGGGAGCTGGGGGTTTGGACGCTGATGCCATCATCTGCCTCGAATGCAATGGCCGGCCAACCGTACTGCTGGTTGAGGCGAAGACCAGCGTCTATCCCCGCGACGCGAGGGAGGCGATATGGCGTCTTCGGAAGTTGCAAACCGCTTTTCAACAAGCAGAAGGCGTCACCGGAGCTCTGCCCGTGATTGCATCCAAAACTCTCTCTGCCGGCGCCCAGGATTTTCTTCGTTCAGAGAATGTCGGCTACTATGAGCCCGGCGGAAGTCTATACCTCTCCAGCCCGGATCTATATATCTTTCTGGACAAGCCGTCTTCTAAGCAGGCAGTTCGGAGCGAGAAGAGTCTTTTCTCCGGTCGACGATCCCAGGTTGTGCTTGCGCTGCTGCAGTGTCCAGATCAATGGCGCGGTGTAAAGGAACTCGCCGCAACGGCCTTTGCTTCGACAGCAACCGTGTCCCAGGTGCTGATCGAACTCGAGAAGCGTGAATGGGCAGGCGGCCGCGGGATGGGCCCCCATAAGCAACGCCGGCTCCTGGAACCTCGAAAACTCCTGGACGCATGGGCGAAACATGTCATGGATTTGTCGAAACCAAAGAGTCGGCGCTTCTTTGTTCCCGCTCTCAAGTCCGAAGAACTTCTCGAGCGAGTCCACCAGATCTGCGATTCTCGACATGTCGCCTACGAGATTACCGGCGAATGGGCGGCTCAAATCTACAGCCCCTTTCTTTCCTCAATCGCTCAGGTCCGATGCCGCGTTCACTCGGAAGAGGCTGCAACCCTCCTTGTGGAACTCAAAGCGCGTGAAGTTTCTGAGGGCAGCAACCTCGCTCTGATCGAAACGAACTCCCCTGGCGATTTTCTGTTCCGCGAAAACCAGCGAGGTATATGGCTGGCAAACCCAATCACTGTCTATCTCGACCTCCTCACAGGCGGCGGACGGGCAAAGGAGATGGCGGAACATCTACGTCAGGAGAGGATTCGCCTTTAATGGCAAAACCAAACACGATTGAGGGCTACAGTGAACAGGTCACAGGCGATTGCGAGCGCGTCCTGGTAACACTGCTGCGAAATCTGGGACCGCACCGGGATTCCCTCGTCCTCGTCGGCGGCTTGACGCCGCGCTATCTCGTACCGGAACGGCCACCAATCGTCCCCCAGCATGCGGGCACCCTCGATCTCGACGTCGTGATCGACCTTGTCATTCTCGAAGACACGGAGGCATATCGAACGTTAGAAGAGAATCTCAGGAAAATCGGCTTTGAACGGGCCGAGAACGACAAGGGTCAGAAGGTGAACTGGAGATGGAAGGTACGGATGGAAGACGGCGCAACCATTGTTCTTGAGCTTCTTGCTGACCATCCGTCAATGCGTGGTGGCACAGTCCAGCCGATCCCGGCGGAAGGCCAGATATCGGCGTTGAACATTCCGCACTCATCGATCGTTTTCGAGCACTTCGACACGGTACAGGTCACTGCCGGGTTGCTGGGTGAGAATGGCCAGGCAACAGAGACAATCAGGCACGCAAACATCGTTGGTTTTTCCTGCCTGAAAGCGATCGCATACGACGACCGTCAGGAGCGCAAAGACGCTCACGACCTCGTCTACTGCCTTGAGCATGTTTCTCAGCCTCCAGCAGAAGTCGCGGTGATGTTCCGGAATGCTCTGAATGGAAAACACGCAGACGTAATTCGGCGTTCCCTCGATCTCTTGCGAAAACGTTTCAGCACCGACGAAAATGCGGAGGGCTACGTAAAGGACGGGCCTGTAGCTGTCGCAAAGTTCGAGTTGGGAGAAGATCATGACCTGCGGGAGGCCCGCGCGCTGCGACAGCGCGAGGCTGCCGGCATAATCGAAGCATTGCTGGAGGCTGTTGGTAAATAGAACTTTCACCATCGAGCTCAGCTAGCCACGCCGGAAAGATCGGGACGAAAAGCCAGGGTTCTGCCACGCCCGTTTCCCGCTTCAGCGGGACCGAGGAACCACGAGCGATATGATCTTCTCTTATGTCCAAAAACACACCGCATTCCCTCCAGGTAAATACGGTCCGGGCGTTGCGTCTGCTACCGCTGATCCTGTTGGTAGCCGGAATATCCAGAGCGGATACCATCGCCTTCGGGACCCCGCCGGATGCCAGCACCGGCGAAAGTACGCCGTTCGGGTCCGACCTGCGCTATCAACAGGTTTACCTCGGCTCGGAGTTCGGAGCCGGTCCTGTCCTGATCGATTCCATCTCGTTCGAGTATTCCGGTGCGGGCGGAACTCTGGACCCCGCCGTTTACACGTTGAGTCTTTCGACCACGGCCAAAGCCGTCAACGGCCTCAGCGGTGATTTTGCGTCCAACGTCGGCGCGGATAGCCAGGTCTTCTCCAGCACGTCACTCGGTGGCCCGTTTGCAAGCTCCAGCCTGACGTTCACCGGCACGCCGTTTCTGTTCGACCCGTCCAGCGGTAATCTGTTGCTGTCCATCAGCAAAGACGCCACCGCCGGCGGTGAGTCCATCTTTTTCGATGGCCAGTTCGGCGATTCCGGGGGCAAGTTCAGCATGGTCGTCAGCCCGTCCGCGACTGGAGACGGCGTGACGCATTCCAATTACGGGCTCACTACCCGCTTTGACGTCACCAGCGCCGTCGCTACGCCCGAGCCGGCTACATGGAGCAGCCTGATGTTCGCCGGGCTTTCCCTCCTCGGCGTATCCGCCTGGCGCCGGACTAAGACCCCTATGAACCGGGAGTAAAGCTCGCGTCCGCCGCGGCGTAAGTTCCGCCGCAGGCCGCAATGGCGGCGCACCCCCGGTCCACGACTTCCAGGCCGTTCATCTCCACGCAGGCGAGTTTCGGAGGCTTGCCGGGACGGTGCGCCTCCATCGCCTGCGCCTTCACAACCAGCGTCCGCACGATGGTTATCTGTGTTCGTCCGTCGCCTGAATAAACATGGCCGTCGCCCTCGCCCGCAGGCGAAACAACGGCGAGGCCATGGCGGCCCATAAAGTCTCTGAGCATCGCCGCGGAAGCCGCGCAGCGCGGTCCGAATGCGCGCCGTTTCAAAAGCTAGGCAACAGCAGCGTCCCCGGTCAGCCTTGACCCGCAGCTTGAACGGCCGATAGAGCCGACGTATTCTTGAATGCAGCGACGGACATCTCGCTCGGCGCCGGGCGTATTGGCGCCTTCGGAGTGGCGACGACAAGCAGGCCGTGATGGAAACACGCCATCGAGAGCACGTTCCCCGAAAAACCAACCAGTCGCGAACCCCGCCGCTCAACTGGTGGCTGAGAGCTGCGCTGGCGCTTGCCTTCTGGACGGCTCTAGGCCTCCTCCTCGCAATACAAAGCTACCTCCTCTGGCCGAAAGTCACCTTCGCGGAAGCCGTTTATGCAACCATGCCCCGATGTTATCTCTGGGGCCTTCTCGCGCCTTTCATCTTCACCATCGATCACCGCATACTCGGACGCCTGACCGCGGCGCGACGAATCCTCGCCCACATCCCGCTCGCGATCCTGTTCACATCCATCGCTATGGCTCTCGAATACGCGATTCAGAGAACATTCCACGTCGGGTTTGGCCCGGACGCAGCGGGGCAGTTCTTCCTCCAGAATTTCTTCGCCCACGCAATGATCTACGCCGTCATCGTAGGCGCGAGCGTTGCGACGGGCTACGCCCGTGAAGCCCGAAGGCGTGAACACGAAACCGCGAAGCTTGCTCTGCATTCCGCGCAACTCGAAACTCACCTCGCCGAGGCCAGGCTTCGCGCGCTGCAGTCGCAACTCAATCCCCACTTTCTCTTCAACGCGTTCAACTCGATAAGCGCTTTTACCGAGACGGATCCGAAGACGGCGCGGCGAATGATGGCTCGGCTTGGCGCCCTGCTTCGCTCGTCGCTCGATCATGCGGGGCGGCAGGAGGTCACGCTCGCCGAGGAACTGAGTTTTCTCGAGGACTACCTGACGATCGAACGGCTGCGTTTCGAGGATCGGCTGACGGTCAGGGTCAGCGTTGAAGACGGCGCGCGTGATGCGCTTGTGCCGAGCTTCGTCCTGCAGCCCCTCGTCGAAAACGCTATCCGTCACGGCACAGGCGCATTGCTGCGTCCAGGCCACGTGAATGTGTGCGCCCGCCGCATGGACGCCCGGCTCGGAATCGAGGTCGAAGACGACGGGATCGGACTGCCGGAAGGCTGGCGCCTGGAGGATCACGCGGGCATTGGCCTGTCCAATATCGCGCGCCGTCTGGAAGAGCTCTACAAATCCGGGTACAGCTTCGTCGTATGCGCCCGTGAAGCGGGTGGAGTCCGCGTCTGCATCACGCTGCCTTACCGCCGGCGGGAACAAGGCGCGGCTCCATTGCGCTCCGCAACCGTGGACGTGACATGAACCGGCGGATTCGCGTAGCGATTGTGGATGACGAGAAGCCTGCGCGCGCCCGGCTGATCGCGCTGCTCGAACGGCAGCCTGCTGTCCAGGTGGTGGCTGCCTGCTCCGGCGGTCAGGAAGCCATCGAGACCATATCCGCGGCCGCGCAATCCGGCGCCCCTGTCGATATCATTTTCCTCGATGTCCAGATGCCTGAGATGGACGGCTTCGCTCTGCTTGAGGCGCTTTACTCCTCACCGCTCGAGCTCCGGCCTGTAGTGATCTTCGCCACCGCCTTTGACGAATACGCGTTGCGCGCATTCGACGCGCAGGCCATCGATTATCTGCTCAAGCCGTACAGCGACGAGCGATTGGAAGTCGCGCTGGCGCGAGCCGCCACGCTTGTTCGAAACGGCGCTTCCGGCGCGCTCGCCGCCAAAATGCAGGCCCTGCTCGATGACCTGGCCGGCGCGCCGCGAACGGATCGGCGCGCCGGCTCTTCCGCCCGCCGCTATGTGGACCGGCTGGCGCTCAAAGACCGCGGCCGGGTCAGGCTCATCGACGTGCGCGAAAGTCGCGGGATCGCCGCGGCAGGCGTCTATGTCACGATCCACACTGCGCGGGAATCCCATCTCCACCGTGACGTTCTCGGCGCGCTCGAAGCTCAGCTCGATCCCCATCGGTTCGTTCGCATTCACCGGTCCCACATCGTCAACTTCCACTTTGTGAACGAACTCGTTCAGGACGCCCATGGCGACTACGTTGCGATCCTCAACGGCGGAACGTCACTGAAGATCGGACGGATGTACCGTTCGCGGCTCGAAGAGCGCCTCCATCAGCAGCGGCTCTAGCGCTTCCACTCTCCGGCGTTCACATCGTTGCGCCGGCAGTTCATTTCCCTGGGCCGCCGTCTGCCACAAACCTCTGGCGAAGGTCCGGAATTCCACATACGCTGAGAGTGCGCAACCTGAAATGAGACGAACGCTTCTTGTCTTCGCGACCGCCGCGATATTTCTGCCGCCCGGACCCTCATCGGCGCAGGTCATGCGCTACTCGCTCGAATCCATCGGCGGTCTCCGGCTCCACAACGTAACCGCCGGCCCTGCGGTGCTTCACGGCAAAAAAGGGCTGCGGGCAACCATCTCCGAAAGCGCGCCGGCGTATGCGCAGGGGCTGATCCGAATCGAAGACCTGGACTTCTCGAACGGAGTGATTGAGGCGGAACTTGCAGGCGATCTCGCGCCCGGAGCGGACGGGGACGCGCGCGGGTTCGTAGGCATCGCTTTCCGGGTCCAGCAGGATCTGAAGACTTACGACGCGTTCTACTTCCGCCCCACGAACGCCCGCGTCGACGATCAGGAACGCAGGAATCATTCTGCTCAATACATCTCGCTTCCCGTGTGGCCCTGGTCGCGCCTCCGGAAGGAAACCCCCGGCAGGTACGAGGCATACGTTGACCTTGTGCCGGGGGCATGGACAAAAGTCAAAATCGAAATACGCGGTGAACAGGCGCGCCTTTACGTCCACGGCAACGAACAGCCGACGTTGATTGTCAGAGACGTCAAGTCGGGCGCGAACGGACATGGCGGGGTCGCGCTGTGGCTTGAACCGGGCACCGTCGCTCACTTCCGCAATCTCACAGTGGACCCATCGGGGAGGTAAAGCATGCTCAAAAGAAGCTCAGGCGCCGCCATCGTGATATCTCTTCTCCTGGCCGTGTCGGGATGTCGCCACCCGGCATTGAACGAGAGAAGTCCCAAACCTTCCGAAAGTGTCCGCAACCGCGCTGGGATGCAGCTCCGCGTGGCCGAAGAAAACACACAACCGACGCTGCGGATTGTCCTGCCCGGTCATCCCGCCGCGGATCGCGCCATTGAGGTGCTCTTTCCGGAGCACGTCACAATACGGCCGCGGGGGAGCGCGGACGGTAGTCAGATTTACATGTTTCGACCGGGACAGTACGGCGAGCGCCCGTTATGGCGGCGGTCCGGGCAATCGCTGGAGTACGAGAAAGATCTCCCCGGCGCTGTTCATATGCTGGCGCGAGCAACGCTCGACGAAGATGGCGTTCGATTTCGCTTCAGGCTGCGTAACCAGTCCGGCGAGACATACGATCTGATCTGGGCCCCCATCGATCCCCGACTTACAGGGGAGTTCCACGACCCGAGACTGGAGCGCACCTGGGTGCATCATGCGGATGGTTTCGATCTGCTTGCTTCGGAAACCCCGGCTCGCCTGACGATGCCGCTCGCCGAATGGTTCCCCGCCCGCTACCTCGCCTCGTTCACCTGGCCAATACCGTCGCAGCGCGTCGAACGTCGTGACAGTATCGCGTACTACAACAAGTCTCGGGCAGTCGACGCGCCTTTTATCGCCACGCTCTCCCAAGACCGTCGCTGGGTGATTGCGAGTTTCACCCGTGATACGGGAAATGTGTGGAGCAACCCGGAGTTGACCTGTCAGCACGTTGACCCCCAGGCCGCGTTATCACCGGGTGAGGAGACGACTCTCGAAACCAAAATCCTCGTCATCCGCGGCTCGCTGGATGACGCATTCCGGACGGCCATGAAACAACGCGACTCCCTGGAACAGGTGAAAGCGGAATCCGCTCACCCATAGTTCACCGCCGGGCACTCGCTCGATCAGTGTTCATCTGTGGCCTGAATAAACAGTCCCGCCAACTCTCGAAACCCACCAACCACAATCAGCCGCCCCTCTGGATCGCGAATTTCCTCGCGCTCCAGAGTCCATGTGCGCTCATGCGGCACATACACCGCCCTCAACCCCGCCGCCAAAGCCGGATTCATATCCGACTTCGGACTGTTTCCGATCATCCACGTATGCCGATGGTCGAACCCCCGCACCTCGGCCAGCTGCAAATACGCCTCCCGATTCTTCTCCCTCACCACCTCACAATGCGCAAACAAAGGCCGCAGCCCCGAAAGATCGATCTTCCGGTTCTGCTCCTCGGGATGCCCCTTGGTAAACATCGTGAGCTCATGCTTCTCCGCCAGCAAAGGCAAAGTTTCCGCCACCCCGGGCATCAGCACGATCTGCTGCTCCAGAATCCGATGCCCCATCTCCTTCACCGTCGCGATATCGTGCGCATCGATAGCCCGCTCCGCCAGCCGCTCCAGGCACTGCCCCAGATTCCGCGCGAAATTGAGAGCGCCATAACCATGGATCTTGTTATTGACCACCTCAATCTCATCCAGCACAGACCGGATCTCATCCGGCGTCAAAGAGGAATGATTCAGATACGCGCAGAAATCATCGAACGCCTGCTCGAAGTAGATGTTGTTCTCCCAGAGCGTATCGTCAGCGTCGAAGATGAGGTGTTGTCTTCCGGTAACCGTCATTGGGGCGAAGGCGGCGCGAGCGCAAACGGGATCTCGACCACCACATCTACGTCTATCGGCTCGCCATCCCGCGTCGCCGGATAGAACTCCCATTTTGACAGCGCCTCTTCCGCGCTCCGGTCCAGCCGCTCGTCGTCCCCCTTCAGCACCTCAATCGAGGAGACACGCCCATCGCGCCCAATCACGCCGTAAAGCTGCACGCGTCCCTGCACATGCTCCGCAATCAGCGCCGGCGGGTACCGCGGATCTACCTTGCGGTGCGGAACCGGCGCGGCAATCGGCCGCGACGCCGCCGAGCGCGCCGTATGGTCCGCGTACCACATCAGCCAGCTGCCTGAAGCGCTGGTCAGATTCGCCATCTGGATCGCCATCATATAAACCTCGCGCCCATTGAAGCGAGGATCGGGCGCATTGCTCACATGCGCCGCGGCGGAAAAATTCGCGGATGTCTCCCGGCGCCGGGCCATATCGTTGATGAGCGCCTCCGTCGATCGCGGCGCCATGCTCATCGCCAGCAGACTGGGCTTCGCGGGCGTATTCGGACCGCGCGCATAAAGATCCGAAACAACAGCCGCCAGTTTCCCGGAGCCTTCCGAAGCCGCCCCATCCGGCCGTACCTTCTCCCCCGCCGAGAACTGCGCCGGGCTCGCGGCTGCCGGAAGCTGCACCGGAACACTCGAAGGCTTCAACCCGGCAATTGCCATCGTGACGTCGCCCGGCGGCCCATCCATTGAGGGCACAGCAACCGTCGCCGGCGCCGGCTTCGGCAGCGCGCGAGGTGGAGCGAACGCCCTTCCCGGCAGCCGCGATGTGGGTAAGATAGCCGAGTTCAGCGCCGCCGTGACGGGCGGCGCCGCTTCATCGAGCGGCGCGATTCGCCGTACTTCCGCGCGAGCCTGCGGAGCCGGTGGAACGTACGCTCGCGAGGGCAACTTATCTACAGGTACCCCCGCCTTCGCAATCGCCTCGTACTGCGGAGCCGCCGCATCCGGAACCTCGATCTTCGCCGGCTCCGGATGCACGACATCGGGAGGAGTTGTGAAAGTCTTCGGCGGCAGTTTGACCGCAATCAGATTTGGCAGATCGAGAGGAGGTGGCGCAACAGCGGGAACAGGAGCAATCACAACCAGCTCGCGCTTCGGCGCGTTCTTCGGTGACGACACAATCGCCTGTGCAGCCTTCCTCTCCGCCCGCAGGGGCCTCCTGTCCGCCTCTCGCTTCGTCGGACGAATCTCCGGCAGCTTTTTGAAGTTGTACCAGACAAGCCGGTCTTCTTTCCCGGCAAATTCCTGCTGGTATTCGCTCGGAGACCTCTCCGGCACGCGCAGCGAAATCGTGGGCGAATACATCAGCGCGGCGAAGAAAGCGATATGCAGCCCGAGCGAAATCCCCAGCGCTGACCGCTTTTCCATCCCGCTACGCTCCGGGCCTCTTGTGTCCCGCCCCGTTGGTGGGGGCTTTCTTCTTCATCATCGCCACATACTGCCGCCGTGGAATGTACCCTTCCACGAAATCCGTGAACAGCTTCAGCCGCTGCGCCTCGGATTTGCTCTGCAGAAGAATGCTGCGGAAGTCCAGGTCGTCAATCCCCTCCGCCATCCGGAAACTGAGGTCCCGGCTCTCCCGGTCGAGCGCGGCGAACTCGCCTTCCACTTCACGCTGCAATCGATCGTAAGCGGCAAACGCATTCTCAATGACGTCCTGCCCCACCGGACCTTCATCCTCATCGTCGAAGTATTCGACCTCGCCCCGCAGCCAGTCCTTCTCGTCATTCAGTGAGAGGATCCGGAAGCGCCGCCAGCCGCGCGTCGTGATATCGAATCGGCCGTCGGGATACCGGTGCGTCACCGCCTCCACAATCACCGAGCAGCCCACATTCGCGATGCCGCTTTCCTCTCCCCGCGTGATGGTTCGGACAATCCCGAAATCCGTGCGCGTAGCTTCGGCCTCGCCCACCATTTCCCGATATCGCTCTTCGAAGATGTGCAGCGGGATCGCCGCGCCGGGCAATGCCACCAGCGAGAGCGGGAACAGCGGAAGCAGTCGCGCCATTTCTCTATTATCCGGGAATTGGGGCGCCGCTGTAGAATTGCGGGTGAGCGCATGTGCCGCACCATCCCAATTCTCTTTCTCGCGGGCACGCTCTGGGCCCAGCCTTCCGGCAACACTCCGTTCAAAATTCCGTACGCATGTTCGGAGAAAGACCTCGCCGCCGCGGGCATGACGTGCTCGGGCGATAGCCCGTGTCCCGTCTACGTCGAGCTGTCGAGCGTCGCTGGCATCGGCAAAAAGCTCCTCGTCACCGGCAATCTGCACGGTTCAGCCGCTACCATCGGCTCCCTCCTGCTGGCAAGCGACGACGGCGGCGCCACGTGGAAAGAACCTTCGCCGAGCATCGCCGGATCGGCGATCGAACAGTCTCAATGGCTCGACGCGCAGCATGGTTGGGTGGCTGGCGAAGTTCAGGCACCACTCTCGCGCGATCCGTTCCTCCTGATCACCTCCGATGGCGGCGCCACCTGGCGTCAAAAAGAGATTGCGGAAGACGGCATTCCCGGCGAGATCATGCGCTTCTGGTTTGACACGCCGGAGCACGGCGAGCTTATCGTCGATGGCGGACGCAGCGCTGAAGGCGGCCGTTATCAGCTGTACGAGTCGCGCACCGGCGGCGATAGCTGGACCGTCGTCAGCAAAACATCGGACGTACCGAAGCTCCACGGCACCCCCGGTCTGATCGACCCGGATTACCGCATCACCGCGGACAGCCGAACAAAGACGTACATTCTGGAGAAGCGGAACGGCGGCGACTGGTCGACCGTCGCCTCATTCGAGATTCAGGTCGCCAGTTGCGGCGCGCCGGCGGAGCCCGAGCCCAGTGACAAATGAACGCCAAAGTGATCTTGAAGTCTTCCGTAACCTCTTCGTGTCGATTGCGGAAGAGATGGGAGCTGTTCTCCGTCGCACCGCCTTCAGCGCCAACATCAAGGAGCGCCGCGATTACTCCTGCGCGGTCTATGACAGCGACGGCCGCACCATCGCGATGGGCGATCACATGCCCGTGCACCTCGGCGCGATGCCGCTCTCAGTGCGGCACACTCTCGACGTCTTTAAGCTCGGCCCCGGCGATGTCGCCATCGTCAACGATCCATTCCGCGGCGGCACGCACCTGCCGGACATCACGGCCGTCTCCACTGCGGGTCCTTTCTACGTCGCCAATCGCGCTCACCACGCCGATGTCGGCGGCATGAGCCCCGGCTCCATGCCGCTCGCGCGCGAGATTTATCAGGAGGGACTACGGATTCCGCCGGTCCTGCTGATGCGCCGGGGAGAAGTACAGAACGACGTGATGAGTCTGATTCTCGCCAACGTCCGCACGCCGGATGAGCGCCGCGGCGATCTGCTCGCGCAGGTGATGGCCAATCGCCGGGGCGAGGAGCGGCTTCGAGAGATCGTGAAGCGCTACGGGATGACGCGCGTCCGGAAAAATTCGGCGGCGCTCCTCGATTACTCCGAGCGCGTGACCCGCGCCATGCTGCGCGAAATTCCCGATGGCGATTATCGCTTCGAAGATTTCCTCGATAATGACGGCGTAACCGATCAACCGGTGAAGATCGCCGTCACCCTCCGCATCCGGCGTGATCGCGCCGAAGTCGATTTCACCGGCTCCGCTCCGCAAGCCGCGGGCCCGGTGAACGCCAACTATGCGATCGCTGTCGCGGCGGCGATGTACTGCTTCCGCTGCCTGATTCCGACCGACGTCCCGTACAACGCCGGCCTGTTGCGCCCCATCAAAGTGATCGCGCCCGATCGAACGATCGTCAACGCCGGTCCACCCGCCGCGATGGCCGCTGGCAACGTGGAAACCTCGCAGCGCATCACAGACGTGATCCTCGGCGCGCTTGCGCAGGCCGTTCCGGATCGCATCCCTGCCGCCAGTTCTGGCTCGATGAACAACATCAGCTTCGGTGGATGGGACAAACTTCGCAACCGCCCGTTCTCGTATTACGAAACGATTGCAGGAGGCATGGGAGCCTCGGCCCACGCCGAGGGACGCTCCGCTGTCCACACCCACATGACCAATAGCTGGAACACGCCGATTGAAGCCTTCGAACACGAGTACCCGCTGCGGATCGAATCCTATCGAATTCGCGCGAACTCAGGGGGCGCGGGCGCGCATCGCGGCGGCGACGGCATCATCCGCGAACTGCGCTTCCTCGAAGAAACCGACGTCACCATCCTCTCCGATCGCCGCTCCCGAGGCCCCTGGGGACTCGCTGGCGGCAAAGACGGAAAACCCGGCCTCAACGAAGTGGGCAAAGCGAAAATCGCGGCCAAAACCCGCATTACCGCGAAGGCCGGCGGCGTCCTGCGGATCTCCACCCCTGGAGGAGGCGGCTTCGGAGCCGTAAAGTAGAGATATGCCCAGCGAAAAGGAACTCCTGGAACGCATCCGCCAGCTCGAAGAGCAGAACAACGAGCTTCAGGACAAGCTCGACATGATCTATTCGATCCTCGCGCCCGATTACGAGCCCGAATACGAATCGGGCAACGGCCTGGTCAATATCGACGGCGCTTCATAAACCACACAGCAAAGCCAATCACAACGGCCAGACCCGCCATCACCAGCGCCCCCACGTTGAGGCGTTGCGCGATCTGCTCCCATCCCTCGCCCACGTAGTAGCCGATCCCGAGAAAGCATGCCACCCAGACACACCCGCCTGGCCACGCGTACAACGCAAAGACAGGAAACTCCAGGTTGGTTGTCCCTGCCACCAGCGCCGTGAAGTGACGTACTCCCGCGATGAAATAACCGAACGTCAGCGTCCACTTCCCGAAGCGCTCAAACCAATGGTGGGCCTGCGGCAGATGCGACCCCACGTGCCGGTCAAGCCAGGGCACATGCCGGACCGCGTAGATTACCCCGGTGCGCCCCAGGAAGTAGCTCATCGTGATGCCGCACAGGCTCCCGCCGATCCCGCACAAAAGAGCCGGAACCCACTGCATCTGGCCTCGATGAATCGCAATGCCGGCCAGCACCAGAATGGTCTCGTCCGGAATCAGCGGCCCCACAATCCCCAGCATCAGCAGGCCGAACAGCGCAAAGTACCCGTAGGCGGCCAGGAACTGGTCGATGTGGTGCACGTCAGGCGAGCTCTTGACGGATCGCGGCGACCGCCGCCACCGGATCCGCTGCGCGCGTCACCTGCCGGCCGATCACCAGATAGTTCGCGCCATCGCGCATCGCTTCGGCGGGAGTCGCGACGCGCTTCTGATCGCCTTTCGATGCGCCCTGGGAACGGACGCCAGGCGTGACAAGGATTGCGTCCGGTCCCGCGATCTTCCGGATCGACGCGGCTTCGAGAGGCGAGGCGACAATGCCGTCGATCCCGATCTCTCGCGCCTGCTTCACCCGCATCGCGACCAGTTCGCTCGCCGTCGCGTTGTGGCCCATCTCCTTCAGGTCGTTGTCGTCAAGGCTGGTCAGCACGGTGACTGCCAGCAGCTTCATCGGGGAGTCGCCGCGTCCTTCAATCGCGGACCTCATCACCGGCGGCACAGCATGCACCGTGAGGAACGTCGCGCCCGACTTCGCCGCCACGCTCACCGCGCGCTTCACGGTCTCGCCGATGTCGTAATACTTCAGATCGAGGAACACGCGCTTACCCCGGTCGATCAGGCCGCGGACATAGTCCATGCCGGTCGCGGCGTAGAGTTCCATGCCGACTTTGTAGAAGCCGCCGGAGTCGCCGAGGGCGTTCACGAGCGCGTCGGCGTCGCGCGCGGAGTCGAAATCGAGAGCAAAGATCAGGGGATCGTGCATGATTCGTCTACAATCATACTTCGCAGTGAAGATAGCGCCCGTCACAATCGAAGGCGTCCGGCTGATCGCGTCCGGGACGGAGGAATTCGAGCGCGAACTCGAACCTCTGCTGGGGCGCGCGCCGCGCGAACTGATCGCCCCGGCGCTGCCGTACTCCGTAATCCTGGCGAACGATTCTGCCCAGGCGATCGCGCTCCTCGGCATCCGGTTCGATATGACCGGTCCCTATGCGAAACCCTATTCAGTCATTCACTACGCGGACACGCTGCGCAATCCCGAAAAGTCGGACCTGCAGCCGGGCGTCCGCCGCTTCGTCTGCGCCGAGCCTTCGTTCACGGCGCTGCTGCTGCGCCGCGATGACGACCTGAGCAGCCGCGGCCGCAATAACCTCGACAATCTGCGAAGGACGATCGGTATCTCGGCGTCCATCGACTGCGTCGCGTTCGGCGATGGCCGCTTCGAAGGCCCGGATACGGAGAATGCATTCGAGCGCCTCGCGAAGCAGCGTCAGATGGAAGCGTCATTCCTGAGCGAAGTGGCGGGCATGAGCGCCGCCGGCGCGGATCGCTATCTGCGAACCGCGGTCGAGGACACAGGCAACCGCACCCGCCGCATGCTGGCGCGAAAACTGCTCGAAGCGCTGGAATCGGGCGGTCCTGAAGCGCTGCGGCATCAGGCGAGCCATCACCGGCTCAAGATAGCGGTGTGGCGCGCGTCTACACCTCTGCCCACTGCCGCAGCAGGTTGTGGTACACCCCGGTAAGCTGCGTCGCCGACGGGTGATTCGGATTGGTGGCGTTGATGCCCTGGATCGCGGTATCGAGATCGAACAGAAGCGTCCGTTTACCGTCATCGCGAATCATGCTCTGAATCCAGAAAAACGAAGCCACTCGCGCGCCGCGGGTCACCGGGCGTACGTGGTGCAGGCTGGTGGCGGGATAGAGAATCATGTGGCCCGCCGGCAGCTTCACGTTGTGGGCCCCGTAGGTGTCCTCGACCACGAGCTCGCCGCCCTCGTATTCGTCCGGCGCCGCCAGGAAGAGAGTGGCGGAAAGATCGGTGCGGATGCGGTGACCGGTGTGGGCCACCTGACGGATCGCGTTATCGACGTGCGTCCCGAACGATTGCCCGCCCGCGTAGCGATTGAACAGCGGAGGGAACACCTGCTTCGGCAGCGCGGCTGAGATGAACAGCGCGCTGCGGCCGAGCGCTTCGAGCACCATCTCGCCCAGTTGCCGCGCGGCGGGCGAGCCTTCCGGCAACTGCATGTTGTCTTTCGTGCGGGAGGATTGATGGCCGGCGGTGACCCGGCCATCCACCCAATCCGCCTGATCGAGAATCCGCCGCGCCTCGGCGACCTGCGCGGCGGAAAATACTTCGGGAATTGGTAACAGCATGTGGTTAGAACCTGAACTTCAGACCGATGAGTATGGAGCGCGCCGGTCCGAGCACGATGTGCCCTGGATGAAGCTGGTCGTAGTAATAGCGGTTCGTCAGATTGTTGAGGTTGGCCTGCAAATCCACGTGTTCCGCGATCGGATGTTCCAGCATGGCGTTGAAAACCCAGTAGCTGGGAACCTGCTTCACAAGACCGGTGACCGGATCGAAGGGAGCGGTGGAACTCGCCGTGCGGCTCGAAACAAAATTCGCGCCGAAGCCCGATTCGAAGTGATACGGGAGATGCCACGTGTTCCACAGGTTGAAGGTATTGGCGGGAACATTGGCGAGACGAGCTCCGATCGCGGCGGGGTAATACTGCGATGAAACGACCTTCGCATCCAGATACGCGTAGCTGCCGCGCAGATTCCAGTTCTTCATCACGCGTCCCGAACCCTCCAGCTGCACGCCATTGACGCGCTGATTGCCGGAGAGGACGTTGAGCAGCGGATTGTTGGGATCGGGTTCGCGCGCGTTCGTCTTCTCTGTGCGAAAGATGGCGGTCCGCAGCGAGAGGCGCTCGCGAATGAAATCCCACTTCGTGCCCGCTTCGAGGGTGCGGTTGCTTTCGGGCGGCAGGTTGGCGGTGGCCGAACTCAAAGAGAGCGATTCCGCCGAGGGATTGAATGACGTTCCCGCGGAGAAGTAGATGCTGCCGGCCTGCGCGGGTTTGAAGACCACCGCGGCGCGCCAGGTTGGCATCGTATCCAGCCGGTTGAACGCGGAAGCCGGCGCGATGCCCTGGGTGTAATGGGTGTTGAAGCGGTCCCAGCGCCATCCGCCGGTGAACTCCCAGCGGCGCCCGACTTTGACTGTATCGAGCATGTAGACCGCCCCGCTGTTGGCAGTGGTGTTCACGATGGAAGATGTTGTCACGGTGTAATGCGTGAACGGATCGTCTTCATTGGGATTCAAAAGACTGGTGGTGGGCATGCCTGCATAGGCGAGGCGCGTCGGATCGGAGATATCGCGTCCGGCTTCGACGCCGGTCAGGAGCGTGTGGCGCAGTCCGCCCGTCTCGAAATTCGCGGTGAGGTCGAGCTGTTCATCGAAACTCGCTTCCGTGCTTTCGGCCGCAAGCTGGTTACGGCTGAGCTGGATCGAATCGAGCGGCGTCGCGAGCGTCACGGTTCCGATGGGCTTCGCTTCGGTAATCTGCGCGTGGCGCACGTAGTTCGAATAACGGACCTGATTGCGCAGCGAGAAGTGGCTGTTGAAATCGTGCTCGGCGCGGATGTTACCGATATCGACATAGGTCCGCAGGAAGTTCGCGTCTTTGAACCCGTAGAAGTTGTGGCGGTTGACCGGCGCGGCTCCGTTGAATAGCCACGGGATGCCGTAGTCGGGCACATCGTCCGCCATCTGGTGGATGTAGCTGAACGTGAAACGGGTCGGCGTGCCGAGGCCCAGAGAGAGCGAGGGCGCGACTCCGAAGCGGCGATACTTCGCCTCGTCGCGGCCGGGGGTGTTGCCGTCATCGCCCATCACATTGACGCGGAATGAGTCGCCTGTCCCCAATTTCCCCAGCGGGATGTTGATGTCTGAAGTGAGGCGGCGCTGCTCCGGGCCGAGGTCGAGCGTGCCGCTCGTGAACTTCGTGAGGCCTGGAGTTTTGGTGGCCTGATTGACAACGCCACCCGTAGAACCGCGTCCAAACGTGACCGACGACGGCCCCTGCAACACTTCCACTTCTTCGAGATCGAACGGGTCGCGATAGTAACTGCCGAAATCGCGCATGCCGTCAATGAAAAGATCGTTGCGCGCGCCGAAGCCGCGGATGGTGAGGTTATCGCCCTGCGACCCGCCTTCGCCCGCCGCCATGCTGATACCTGCGACGTTGCGCAGCGTGTCTCGCAGGGTGGTGATGTTCTGCTCTTCGATGACGTTCTGGGGGACAACCGTAATGGTCTGGGGCGTGTCCGTCAGCGGCTGCGAGTACTTGGGCATCGACGTGGAAACCGCGCTATAGTGCGCGTTCACATCGACGCTCGCGAGGACTTTATCCGGCTCGACGGTCACCGCCTTCTGGCCGGTAAAGTGGAACACGATGCCGGTGTCCTTCAGTAATTGCTCAAGCGCCTGCTGCGGGGTATAGAAGCCGCTCGCGCCGGGTGAGCTCAGGCCGCGAACGCCGGGAAGAGGAAGCGTGACGCGCACTCCGGAGCGTTCCTGAAACGCATCGAGCGCTGCGCCGATGGAGCAAGCTGGAATGTCGTAGCGGCGCGGCGGAATATTGGCGCTGTCAGCGGTGGCTGCCTGAGCCGCGACGGGCGTCTGCGCCATCGCGACGTTCATCGTGCTGACGCCGATCGCGGTGTACATCGCGAGGGTACCGGCGGCGAGCCAGCGATAGGTGACGGGCCATGCAGGCTTTTGCTTTCTTCGAGACTTCATTGCATTCATTCCTTTCGGAAAAGAGTTGAATGCCCGAGTCAGCGCCCCCTAAAATAAGAGTGGTCGCTGGCCTTCGGGCCGACGATTGTTCAGGTCCCCCGGTACCTCGCCAAAAGTGGCCGGGGGGCCTGCCGATTTTCCTTTTTGTTTCCGTTCAGATCTCGGACCGAATTGGTCCTCGATAAGCTTCAGGGTACGGGATACCGAACCGCCCTGTCAAGCAGTTTTTGCAAATCAGTTGCAACTGGATGCTGGTACTGTACGTCGGCTGTGTGCGGAGCGCGTGGCGGAATTGTTACTGAGTTGCAAAAACCCGCAGATCAGGCGAGCTCGGATTGAAAGAACGCCATGCTGGCGGCGCCATCGGCTTCGAAAGTCCCGTTGCCTTCGATGGAAAGACCGCCCTGATATTTGATGTCTTTGACGGCTTTGAAGAAGCCTGCGTAGCCGGGATCTTCATCCGCCGAATGCGGCCAGCGGCGTCCGGCGGGATTGGCGAAGTGCATGTGGACGATGTGGTCCTTCGCCTTGCGGATGATATCGGGATCTTCCTTTTCGGTGGCCAGATGGTAGTAGTCGACGATCATCTGGACGTTGGGGTGGTTGACCTCAGTCAGAAGTTTGAGGGCTTCGGCGCCGGTGTTGATGATGTTGCTTTCCTGGTGGCGCAGAAATTCGATGCCGATGACGATGTCGTGCTTCTTCGCCATGTCGCCCGCGGGTTTGAGGAATTCCTTGATCTGGTCCCAGGCTTTGTCGCGTGAAAAGCCGGCGGGAACGTTACGCGAGCCGGAACTGCCCCAGACGACCACTTTCGCGCCGCATTCTTTGCACCGGGCAAAGGTGGTGTCGAGGTATTTCATGATGGCGTCCAGATCGACAACAGGGCCGTCGATCTTCTGACCGCGGGAGAAAAGAATGTTGAAGCTGCGGCAGGGAGTTTTCGAGGCCTTGACTTTGTCGCGGAATGCGTTGAAATCGGCATCGGACATGGCGGCGACGGAGGCGGCGGAGGGCTCGAAATAGTCGTAGCCGTATTCGGCGGCTTTGGAGAAATCTTCCGGTTTACCGCAGACTCCGAGTTCGACGCCGTTTACTTTTGCGAGGGCCTGGAGAGAGAGGGCTGCGCCGGCGGCGGTGGCGAGCATGGAACGGCGGGTGAGGGATGGGTTGGTCATGGCGATTTTGAGAATTCAATGGGCCACAGATGAACGCAGATGAACACAGATAAGAAAAGGCAATTCGCTAAGTGGATACGGACACTCGGAAGAGGTCTCTTGGTTCTCCCACCTTCTCCAGCTTTGAATTTTTGAAGTAGCGCTTCAGTTCGGGTTCGAGAGCCTGCAAAGTCTCCGGGGTGTTTGGCGCCAGGGCGCGATCATTCACGAAGACTTCCAGGTTGTTGCGGTCGAACCTGAGGGTGGTTTCCTTTTCGAGGCGGTCGCAGGCGGCCAGGGCGGAGGCGTGGGCCTGAGCCAGTTTCTCCTGGAAGGTTCCTTCGTCCGCCATTTTGCGGTTGTAGAGGAGGCCGGGGCGATTGTCGCGATTGTCCAGGCTGTAGTTCGCTTCGTGGGCGATCAGAAGCACGCCGGGGCCTTCGGGGACGTGGCTGTATTCCGCGACGTCGATCAGCATTTCGGGACAGACGGTGTCCTTGATCCAGCGGTGGAACACTTTGACCACGGCATCGCTCTCGGCGTTGGCCGTGGCGAAGACTTTGACGTTGATGTGCTGTACGGAATCCGGATTCATCAGGCGGTCACCTTTGCGGGGGTGGCGGTCATGCGGGTGTGGCAGCTATAAGACGCTTCGATGAACAACTGCGCTTCTTCGACCAGCATGTGGGTGGTATCGACCGTGCGCTTCGCGTTGCGGTTTTCCCACGCGTTAAAGAAGTCCTGCGCGAATTTCCCTTTGACGAAAGGATCGAAGAAGATCTCTGTGTCATAGAACTGCTTGCGGAAATCTTCGACGACGCGAGCGGGATCGGACGGCGCAATACCCATGCGGAACTTGAGCAGGGCCTGCGCGGCGTGGAGCATCGCTTCCCACGCCATGACGGACGCGTTTTCGATATCGCCGGCATCGAGCTTCAACTGCGCCTCGAATACTTCGCGCTCGGCGGCGACGAGCTCGAACTCGACCGGATCGACGACCTCGCCGGCGCATTCGCCGACGCCGATATCGCCGATGGAGTATTCGCGGGGATCGCCCCAGTCGCTGAAGAGCGACGGATCTTCATCGTGCGTGGGGAGCGCGGTGAAGTTATCGATCATCTTCTTGCATTCCGCTTTGCCGATGCGTTTAATCCAGTCCTGGAAACGTTCTTTATCGAGGCGTTCGGCGCGATAGCGGCTGGTGATGAGCTCGACTGTTTCCGGGATGCGCTTCGAGGGGACGGCGCCGATGGCGAGTCCATAGGTACCGGCGTTGTTCTGCCATTCGCCGCCGAGCAGCACCTGGAAGTGCGGGACGACGTGGTTGCCCTTCTTGCGGCTGACGCCGTAGAAGCCGAGATCAGAAATGTGGTGCTGGCCGCAGGAGTTGAAGCAGCCGCTGATCTTGATACGGAGACCGCCGATGACTTCATCGAGCTCGGCGTTCTTCGCGGCGAGGCGTTCGCGGAGCTCGCCGGCAAGTCCGCGGGAGGCGGAGATGCCGAGTTTGCAGGTGTCGGTACCGGGGCAGGAGGCGACGTCGACGATGGTTTCGGCGACGGCCGTCGCGAGGTGCGCTTCGTTCAATTCGGTATAGAGCGCGGGGAGATCGGCATTGCTCACCCAGCGGAGCACGAGGTTCTGTTCGACCGTGCTGCGGATGGTTTCCTTGACGTACTTGCGCGCGAGATCGGCGACTTTGCGGAGCTGCGGACCGGTGATATCACCGAGGGGAAGCGCGATGGTCACGGTGGAGTAACCTTCCTGGCGCTGCTGGTAGGCGTTGACGCGCTGCCACCTGTCGAAACCTTCCGGACGCACCGGCTCGATCTGGAGCAGCGAAGCCGGCTTGAGGGCTTCTTCCTGATGGGCGTGGGCTTCTTTGAGGTAGCTGGTCCAGCGGGGATCGGGCTTGAGGCCAGCGCGTTCTTCGAGAACGACGCGGCGGAACTCATCGATGCCGAGCTTGCTGACGACGAACTTCAGGCGCGCGGTGTTGCGGTTTTTCTTTTCGCCAAGGCGGGCGAAGACGAGTCCAATCGCCTGGCAGAGAGGAAGGATTTCTTCTTCGGGAACGAATTCGTCGAAGAGGCGGGCCTGCTGGGGGACGGGGCCGAGTCCGCCGCCGACCCAGAGCTGGAAGCCGCGGCGAAGCTGGCCGTTCTCTTCGCGGGTGACGGCGATGGCGCCGAAATCGTGAAGGCGAACGAGGCCGCAGGCTTCGTGGGCGCAGCCGGAGAAAGCGATTTTGAATTTGCGGCCGAACGCCTGTGAATCGGGGTGGCCGAGCATGAAGTACGCGGCGGCTTTGGCGTAGGGCGTGACGTCAAAAGTCTGGGTGCGGCAGACGCCGGCGATGGGGCAGCAGGTCACGTTGCGGACCGTGTTGCCGCAGGCTTCGCGCGTGGTGATGCCGACGGCGCCGAGGCGGCGCATGATGGTGGGGGCGTCCTCGATGTGGATGAAGTGGAGCTGGACGTCCTGGCGGGTGGTGATGTGGGCGATGCCGTCGGAGTACTCTTCGCAGAGGTCGGCCAGGGTTTCGAGCTGAGAGGCGTTGAGCCCGCCGTAGGGAATCTTGATGCGCTGCATGCCCGGGGCATCCCACATGGTGTTGGGACCTTTGGTGGGGACGTCGGGATAAGGGAGGGTGCGGGTGGTTTCGCCGTCGGAGCGCTGCCCGTTGTCATAGCGCTGACCGTAGGAGCCGCGGCGGAGGCGGGTTTCGGCGAAGATGCGGTCCTCAATTTTGCCGTGTTTGCGGAGGGCGATTTCGTTTTCGTAGACATCGAGTTCGGTCGCCAGAGGTTCGGCGATGTGGCCCTGGAGCTTCGATTTCCACAGTGAGTTGCTGGCTTTCATCTAAACACCCTTAAGTATATCGGATTGGGGATATTTCGTATTGTAGCGCGTGGGTTTGCTCTCTTTATTATGCGGCATCTTCTGCTTTGGGCCATGGGAGAAGTTCGGCGGGATGTGCAGAGGGGGCAGCCTGGGCGAACTGGACGCGGGGTGCGGTTTGGCGGAGGGTGGCTTGGGCGACGTCCAGGAGGCTGGCGCGGTGGGCGGCTTTGAGGATTTGGTCAGTCGAAAAAACGAACCCATTTGGGGCGGGGTTTGCGGGCGTGTCGTAGCGTAAGTTATTGATATCGCTGGCTCGGGCGAGGAGGACTTCTTCGGCGCGGGCTTCGGATTCGTGGCGGCGGCGTTCGGTTTGGAGGTCGCGGAGCGTGGCCAGGTTTTTGTGGAGATTGCGGGTGAGGCGCTGCTCGTAGAGGCTGAGGCGGTTGAAGTGGCCGGATTCGTGGAGGAAGGTGGCGGCGGCGGAAATGGCGGGCTGGAGGCGGGGGTCTTCGCTTTGGTAACGGCCGGTTGGGGCGGGATTTTCTGCTCCGAGGGCGTAGAGGTTGGATTCAACGGCGCGGAGGTGGTTGAGGCGCCAGGTGTCCCAGGCGATCCCGTGGGCGAGGGAGAGTTCGAGGGTGGTTTTGGGCTGGAGGTCGGCGATGAGGCTGGCCTGGAATTTTTCGAAGTGGGGACGGTCTTCGGAATCGAGGATGATGATCTGGCCGGTGAAGCCCTCGCGGCGGGCGTTGAGGCGGGTGATGGATTTGCCTTGTTCGGTTTTGGGACCGGTGGATTTTTGGGCGTTGCGCCGGTTGGCGTCGATTTGTTTTTGGGTGGCCATGGTTGGGTGATAACACAAGGTCAGCGCGGGATCGCGCTGAAAAAAGGCGGCAATTGTGTTAAATGCTTTGGAATCAATATGAAAAAATATTGAAAATTGCTGAAATTCAAAACAGGTTCGCCGCGCCCCGCAGGGATGCGGGAGATGTCTGTGCCATAATTATGGCGTGAGCGTGCGCACTACCATTGATCTGGCGGACGACATGTATGCAGCGTTGCGCCGCCGGGCAGCCGATGAACGGACATCGATCCGCGCACTGATCGTGGATGCTATCGAGAGCAGATATCGACTGACGCCTTCGAAGCCCGTGACCGGACCCCTGGTCGGCAAACGCGGCGCGAAGCCCGCGCCAGGCAGCCCTGACAGGGAGAATCCCTACGACGTCCTATTTGCCTGATTTAAATGTCTGGCTCGCTCTTAGCTGGGCGAATCATCGCCATTCGCAAACCGCCTGGACATGGTTCGCGGAGCTGAGCGATTCTGATGCGGTCTATTTTTGCCGTATGTCTCAACTCGGCATGCTGCGCCTGCTGACAACATCAGCGATCATGGGCCGGGACGTTCTGACAATCGGCGAAGCGTGGAAAGTTTATGACCGATGGTTGCAGGATACGCGCACAGGGCTGCGCCAGGATCCAGTCATGGTCGAGGACCTGCTGCGCGCATCAACCCGTCCTGTGTCAACGCTGGCTTCGCCGAAGGCATTGGGCGACTGCTACCTGATGGCGGTCAGTCAATCGCTCGGGACAACCCTCGTGACTCTGGACAAAGCGTTGGCGACGGCGTGCCGCAAAGCAAAGCAGCCGGTCATTCTGCTCGATTAGATTGGGGGTCAGTTCCTGCAAGGCATTTGATGCGCAGAGTGGATCACGGGCGTTTCCAACAGGCAACGCCATCTAATCCGGTGACAAAATCTGGCGAATTTTCATCTTGAGCTCCGGAATGTCCTGCTGGACGATAGGCAGAATGCGCTCGATACGTATCCCTAGATAGTCATGGACGACCACATTCCGGAAGCCGCTTAGTGCCCGCCAGGGAATTTCGGGATGAGCGGCCTTGCAGGCGTCCGAGATACGTTTCGAGGATTCCGTCAGAAGCTGGAGTTTGCGCAGTATGGCGTCCTGCGCGAGTTCGTCGGATTCTATATCGAGAGTGACGGAGTAGCATTCAATACTTTCGATGCACTCGATCATGTGAGTCAGATAAAAGATGTCGCGATCGCCGGAAGGCTGGTCAGTCAAAGAGTAATTGCCTCGGCGTGAATCCTGTCGCGCAGAAGGCGATGCAGACCCTGCTCTTCGACGACATCGACACGACGACCCAGGGCTTCTTCCAGATCGGCGACGAGGCCGCCCGGGAAAAATGGGGTCGTCTGCGAACCTGCTTCGATCAGAAGGTCCAGATCACTGTGAGGACCCGCGTCACCTCGGGCGAAGGAGCCGAATATTTTTACACTCGTGACGCCATGACGCCGGGCGATTGCGAGGATGCGATCGCGATCGAGAGAATGTAGTTGCGGCGACATGCTACCCACATGGTAACGCGGTTCAAGCGAAGCGATAGTCTCCGTTACGACACTCCGTTACGGCTTTCCGTACTATAGTGCGCAACCAGGTCGCGCCAGCGACGGATAAGTTTACTCATCAGAAGGCGCCAATCCGCATATACGCAAAAGGCGTGCAGGGGATAGTCGGAGGCCTGGAAAAGCAAGCCTGGTGACTCTTACGTTTGTCGGGATGCGTCAGCAAAATCCGGCGCTGCTCACGACGGACCTGGAAAGACTGAGTGACAGCCTGGGAACTCAGTTCGGAGGGATCATGGGGATGCCGGCGCTGAATCAGCTAGTGGTGACGATTGACTATCAGAACGGGATTGCGCGGTTCGAGCCTAACTAATGACAAGTTTTTTTGCTAAAAAACATGACATATGACACACGAGGCGAGCGCGTGCAGCGGGAAGGATCGCCGGGACTGTTCGCAAGCGTATTACGGGCGGCGGGGAGCGGGCGTGGCGATTCGAAGATTTTGCCGGACTTTCGCCGGCGGCCGCAGGCGTGGGAGCGCCTTTCGAGTGAGGATGCCGCTCTCCTCGATTTTCTGAGACACGGCGGCAAGACGAGCGAACTGCCGCCCGAGGAGACCATTTGTAAAACTCTGGCGCTTATTTCTGAAAAAGGACGGCTCGGCCGTCTGTTTCAGGTAGCGGAATCGGAGGCGCCACGAGTGCGCGCCATGCTGGGCGCGATTGCCGAAGAGCCTGGAAAGAATACGGCGGCAGGGGCGCGACTGCGAGCTTCACTGAACCCGCTTTCACGGTTCGATTTCGGGCTTCTGACGGGGCTTTCCCATGCGCGAAGCTGGCAGGCCGGGGAGAGGGCTGAATGAAGCTGTTCGAGCATCCGGATTTTGAACAGGCCATTGATGTTTCTGGAGCGTCAATCGTCAAGCAGAAGAGGAATAAAGCCGGTCCGCATTCACGCAGAGAAGCGATTTAAGAGGACGTAGCTGGTTCAGGGGCGCCAACAATTTCGTGGCCTATACAGGCTTCTATTCGCTTCCAGACGCGGCCTTCTCCGATCAGTTCTTGGATCGGCGGGGCCGCCCGGCTTTACGCCCTTGCGTAATTCTCGAATGCGCTGCCCGGCGAGGACGAATAGACGCGAGCGCGTAGTCAAGGGCCTCATGCACCAGAACGAAATTTGCCCGTTTCAGTGGTGTCGTGAAGATGGCTATAGGGCTTCTAATGGGGCTTGGAAGGGCGTTCCTCGCGGCTGCGCAAAATCGCTGCCATGACGCGCGGACTTCGCCGCGTATGGAACAGCGCGAGAACCCACAAGGGCTGTTCATCGGGCGCGTAGGCAATCAGGTAATTACCCACGAGCCAGAAGCGCAGCGGCTTGCCGGTCAGTTTTGGCCGGCGATGGCCCATCTGCGGATTGGTGGCAAGCATCGCCAGCGCCGAAAGAATTTCTTCGGTAACGCGCTCGGCGGCATCGGGATTGTCCGCGGCGATGTACTCCGCGATTTCGTCGAGGTCGACAGCGGCTTCCGGATGGAAGTCGAAGGGCGCCGTCATGAACGATGGGAACGGCGCGCCGCGTTTTTGGCTCTGATGCGGGTAATGACTTCATCGCCGGGGATGAGCTTTACTTTGCCGCTTTTGATGTCGTCGTAACGAGAATCCAGCACGTCACGCACCTGCGCCAGTTCGTCGAGATATCCCACCATGGCATCCTGCACCAGTTCCTCTCGGGAATGGCCTGTTTCGGCGGCGAAACGGTCAAGCTGCGCTTGAATTTCGGGCGTGAACTGTACTTCCATGGTTTAACCCTAAGGTATCTGACGGGATTTGTCTATGACGATTTGGCCGGCAAGGCGCGATTTGGCCGAAGGCAGGAGGAGTCAGCTTCCCTGTATCCTCACGGAATTTACGCTTTACCGCCAAAGTTGGCGAACGCTGCTCCCGATCCATTTACTGGATCATTTTTGCGAGCCGCCGTTCGGCCTCTTCCAGGACTTCGTCGCGGCCGGCGGCGATTCCGGCGATCGTTGGAGTCACGAGCACATCGGGAACAAGACCGATTCGTTGGGTGGGCCGGCCATCCGGGTAGAAAATGCCGATGCCCGTGAATCTTACCTGGAGATCACCGGGAAGGACGAGATACGAGACATTGCCGTCTGCCCCCGCCGTCGCGCTGCCCACCGCCAGAACATCGGGATCGCTCCGGAGCGCCATTTCCGCATATTCCACGTTGCTTTGGGTGCGTTCGTCGGTCAGAACGACGATCTTCAGACTGGACCTTGCTCCTGGGACATGTCGTAGGTGGTCTTCATCCCACTCGAATGCTCCTGGATTGGATAAATCGCCTATGGTGGCGCGCGCGAATGGACCGGGGTTCACCAGGCGAACGATGTCTCCCCAGATCGCCTCCGAGGGAGCGCCTCGCAAATCCAAAATCAGTCCTTTGCCGCTCTGCGCGATTTCCAGGTATACGGGAATTGCAGCGGCTTTCAGAGATGAGATCTTCAGGTAGCTGATCGCGTCCGTTAACCGGCGGAAGGCGGGGCCCGGCAATTCATGGCTTTCAGCCGCTGCAACCCATCGCACCCGAACGGGAGCGGTGCTGCCCAACACGCGGTTGACGTCTTCGGTGGTTTCCTCTCCATTGCGGCGGATGCGAAGTTTCGCGGGGCCGCACGGCCCGAAAATCAGACCCCCAACGATGTCGCGCAACCCTGTCCACTCGTTTGACGCGCCGTAGTATGGACGCCATTGTTCAATCAGCCTGGATGGGGCAGGCGTGGAAATCCATGCCGGGCGGATTCGTATTTCGCCGGCGATTCGATATACGCGATGGCAGTATGACGGCGATTTTCCGCTGTATGCAACGAAGCCCGATCAGTTCGAGTTCATCACCGGATTCAGCTACGCGACCAAAATGGGCGCGTGGAGAGTGGGGAACAGGGCGCTGCAATTCGGTTTGATTGGAGGCACATCGTTTACCGGCGGGGTGGAAAGACGGTATGCGACAGAAAGAATCGACGAACGGCAGGGATACGTTGGCGGGCTGGCGTTCGAAGCGGAGGCGTGGAAGCGGCTTTCGTTCGAGGTGAACGGGTTGTACCGGCCTTTCCGGGCAGCCATGGTTACGCCCGGCGGACCGGGAGGCGATTATCGTTTCGACTTCACGATTGTCACGTGGGAGTTTCCGTTGCTGGCGAAATACACATTCCGGCCGCAGGCGAAAATCAGGCCGTTTGCGGAGGCGGGACCTTCGTTCCGGCTGGCGGGAAATCTGAATGGCTCCAATCCGTCCATGGCGGGTATGACTGTGGGCGGCGGCTTTCAGACAAATTATGGAGTGATGAAGATAAGTCCGGCGTTGCGGTATACGCGGTGGGCGGATGATCGGGCGCCTGTTTCGGGAGGGTTTCTGACGAAACCGAATCAGGTGGAACTGCTGGCTGGGTTCACGTTTTGACGGTGCGGTGAACAGGGTGGGGCAGGCTTTTCAGCGCCTTTTCAGGCAGCCTTTCAGGCTGCGGACTCGCTTTGCAGCGAGTCCAGCCGGCTGGAAAGCCGGCTTGCAGGCCAGAAGGCCCGCCCCACGTCAGGATGCAGAGAATTTAGTTCTTCGAGAAGTTCTTCACTTCCACTTCGGTGTTGTGGGCGAAGCGGAGGCCATAGGCGCCATCGAGCGATTTCAGTTTGCCTTCGCCGACGAGCGCGCTCTTGTCATAGCTCGCCACCACGGCGCCGTTGATGGAGCATTCGACTTTATCGCCTTTGACGGAGAGGGCGACGTCCTGAGAGACGGGCTCGCCGGGGCCGGCGGCTTTGTGGATGGCGTCATTGGCTTCTCCGCGGCGGCCGTTCATCTGAAACGGGGCGGGACCGAAGCCACGCACGATGAACATGCCATTACCGTACGCCGCGCAGTAGAGCTCCGTCTGATTTTCCGTGCCCATATCGTTGCCGCCGATGAAGACGCCGTAGGGGTGCGGATGCGTGTTCCGGTTCATGTACTTCGGCTCGGTGAACGAGGCTTTGACGGTGAAATCGCCGGTGGCCTTGTCGCTGGTCTTCCAGTAGCTGGCGGCGGGGCCGGTGGTGACGTGGATGGCGCCGCCACTCTCCTCGAATTTCGCATCGTTAATCGTCATGCCCGCTTTTTCTTCGCTCGCGTCGACCCTGCCCGACCAGCCGGAAGCTTTAATGCCGCCATCGGCGACGGCGCGGGAGCCATCGGTGGCGGGGCTGCCGGGGCCGCCGATCATGGGACCTCGGCCGCGTCCGCCGCCGGGGCCGCCGGGAGGGCCGCCCGCGGGCGGTTGCGCGAAGAGGCCGATGGAGCAGGCGATCAGACACGTGGTGAAGACTGCTGTGGGGATGGAAATCTGGCGCATAGGGATTCCTTTCGTACTTTGCTTATGAGAGTACCGTTGCTTAATGTAGCCCAAAAGGCGGGCGGGCGTGTAAGGGGAAGTCAGGGGCGCCGTCCGCGTTCCCAGCGCTGCAGGCGATACCAGCGGATGCCGAGTGCGCCGGGCTTCAGCTTGAGATAAACGATGTCCGACGGCTGGATGGCGTACCAGGTTGCTCGACCGACATTCAGGGAATTGGGATGGGCCTTCGGCCCCCATGGCGTCAGGGTGAGTTCGTAAGTTGTGGTCCGCCTGCCGCTCGTGTGTTTGCTCTGCACGAAAGCGGTCCAGGTGACGCCGGGCGCCATGTCAAACAGGTCGTTGATCTCCATTGTTGAGCCATAACCCCAGGCAAGAGAAACAGCGGCCATCAGGACAACAGGAGCCCATCCCTTCCGCAGAGACGAATCCGCCCAGATGAGCGCGGCGATCATTGCCGCACCGGCGGCGATGGTGAAGCACCAGACGGCGGATGAAAAAATCACGTTATAGCGTGTGACCGCGAGCGCGAAAGCCGCGATGCAGGGAAAAATGCTCGCAGGTCCCAGAGCGGGATACCCATCGTCCCTGCGTTTGATAAATCGCAGGAGACCATTGGCGTCTTTGACCGCGACGATTGCGAACCACGGGAGAAGAACCAGGAACGCCGCGGCGGCCGGCAACCAGAAGCAGCACGCCACGGTGATGAGGGCGACGGTGTTCAGGACTTGCGCGACTCGCGCGGCGCGGTCCGAAGCCTGCATTCGTTCGTCCGTGCGGGAATAGGCGCAGGAATCTTGAAGTGGCTCGGGCATCGCGCGTCCAGCTATTTTCGCAGGTCGCCGAGGGAAACAGTTAGTCGTGGAGACGGATGCCGACAGACCAGGAGAGGTCGGGTTGAGATTCGCAGTAGCGGACTTCGCCCTGGACGGTTTGATCGGTGAGGTCGATTGTGACGCGGGTGGAGACGGGCCAGGGGACGTCCGTGTGGAGCTGGAGGCCGCCGCCGGACATTTCCTTGACGCGCGCCATGACGCGCTCTTCGCAGTTGGCGAGGTGGGCGTGCACGATGACGGGGGTGCATTCGTGGCGGAGCTCGCGGCGGCGTTCCTCGCGGAGGGTGGGGCGAGCGGGGGTTTTGGTCCACATGATGCGTATGTCCGTTGGTCTTATCGGGGTGTGTTGAGGAATTTCGAAGGTTATTTTGGGGCTGGCGGGGATTTCCGGGTTGGTTTGCCGGATAGGAGTTGATCAATGCGTTCGGCGGCGCTGATGTGGAAGAATCGGAGTTTTCTTTAAGATCGCGCTACAGGTGTGGATAGAGGGGGATTTGGTAGCGCTAACGGGAATCGAACGGGCTAAACGGCAGTTTTGGCCAGTGCAAATAGGTCTAAGTTATTGATTTTTCGTTCGGGTACATTCTGAAAAAGCGTCGGATTTGGCGTATATTCTCGGCGCGTGTGATGTCGGTGTGATGTTTTCACGGTCAACCCGAAGTAGTCGGGCTCGTTGCTTCCCGCTCAATCAAGGCGTATTGTCTATCACATTGCCTTAAAATTGGTACTGCTGCCGCGCTTCAGTCGATACTAAGGCTCGTTGGCCCGAACCAGAGTTCGAGATGCGAACTAGCAGAGGAAACGCAATGAGTGCGCCGACAATCTATCGCCTGTCCATCGAGCGGTATCGCAGCATCAAATCACTCACTTTCCATCCAGCAAAGGGAGTTAACTTGATCCTCGGTGGTGGCGACGTCGGTAAAACGACCATCCTCGATGCCGTTTCGTTGTTGTTGAGCCCGACAAACACAACAACCCTTTCCGATACGGAATACTTTAACCGAAACATTCAAGAAGGTTTTGAAATTTCTGCCGTCGTATCCGTGCCGGCGGGTAGCGGAATGGACAATCAAGCGGCTCCTTCATGGCCGTGGAGTTGGAACGGAACAGATGCGGTTGTTCCCGGTCCTGATCCAAACACCCATGGCGAGGCCGTCTATCGCATTCGTGTGCGGGGAACAGAAGATTTGGAACTTGCCCATGAGATCGTTCAGCCGAGTGGGGATACTTGCGGCTTTCCCGTCGCGCTGCGTCGTTCAATTGGTCTGGTTCGCTTGGGCGGTGACGACCGGAACGATCGTGATCTGCGGCTTGTTCAAGGCTCCGCGTTAGATCGGCTGCTATCTGATAAAGGGCTGCGGTCACGTTTGGCGAACGAGTTGGCCGAAGCAAACGTTGAGCAGCATCTAAAAGACGAAGCGCAAAAGGCGCTAGAAAAACTTGATGCGGCGTTCGAGACAGCACACTTGCCCAAAGATCTTGAACTAGCGATAACGGGAGGTCAGGGGCTGTCTATTGCTGCCCTCATCGGATTGACGGCGGATCGCGGCGGGATACAGTTGCCGCTGGCGAGTTGGGGGGCCGGTACACGCCGCATGGCGGCTCTCGCAATCGCAGAGCAAAATCAAGGGGACTCCCCGATCACCGTCATTGACGAAATCGAGCGCGGGCTTGAGCCGTATCGACAGCACGTTCTACTAACGAAACTGGAGGCTGGCAACTGTCAGGCATTCGTAACAACGCACAGCTCTTTCGCGGTTGCGGCTGCCGTTAAATCGAACCTCTGGTACGTCGATCATCAGGGGGCAATCGGCGCGCTCGATGCCGACAAAATCAAAGACCATCGCAGCAGAGATCCTGAAACATTTCTTTCCTCGCTGGCAATCGTGGCCGAGGGCAAGACGGAGCGCAGTTTCATTGCTGCTTTGCTCAAGCGTGCTTTCGCGTCCGTTCAGCTTAAGTCCTGTGGCGTTCACATCAGCGACGGCGGGGGACATGATCCGGCGCTGACTTTGGTGGAATCACTGGCAAAGGGCGGATTGAAATTCGGTGTCTTTGCGGACAACGAAGAGAACAAGTATCCAGAGCGATGGAAAAAGGTCGGCGAAAAACTCGGGCCCTTACTTTTTCGTTGGCCTGCTGGCTGCCTCGAGGAAAACGTCATCAATGCCATTGCCAACGACAAGCTCGAAGCATTATTGACGGACCCGACGGGAGACAAGACTGGCAGACGCCTCCGGACTTTAGCCGACCGGCTGGGTATACCGGAAAAAGATTTTCAGTCTGTCAAAACCAAAGCTGGAGCGGATCTTCGGAAAGTCATCATCGAAGCGGCAAAGGGAATAGTTCCCGATGACAAGAAGAATGCAGATAAATCGGTTCAGAAGGAGTTAAAGAGCGATGCCCAAGACTGGTTCAAGACAGATAAGGGCGGCGCCGAACTCGCCGAAAAGATGTTTACACTCGGCGTTTGGCCCAGTCTCAAAGCCCAGCTCTTGCCTTTCTGCAACGCGGTGCTAAAGGCCAGCAAGCTGCCAGAACTCACCGACATCACATGAGCGATCAGACAGTCCGGGATGCCCTCAGATCAGACCTCCGACTGGTCGTCATAGAGGCTCCAGCCGGGTGCGGCAAGACGCACCAAGGCGCTGAATACGCGCGAGAGATCGCGCAAGCAACTGACGAGCGCGTGCTCATTCTGAGGAGTGTCATCGTCACTCCCAAGGCGGCGGGAATTGAAACAGAATGCGCCATAGTGTTTCAAACATGGCGAAATCCTCACCGAACCGGCGATTCGTGTCAATTCAGTTACCCGCTAGGCGTACTGAAACAGGTGGCCGTGTGGGGGTGGATGGATCCCCCCCCGGCGGATCGGGCTCCGGTCAGGTCATCGGAGGCTTGTGCAATGGCGGAGTGAACCGCGTGGAGTGCCGAGAGTAGACTTGTCCGGGCAACTCTAACATTTCAGAAACCAAGTGGAACGCGGCAAACGATTGCTTACAGTTCCGCTATCATTTGCTAATGCAATGCTTCCCACTAGCTGCCCCCAATATCGCGCAGTACGAGTGGGGATCTTTCGTGACCCGATTTAATCTCGCGCCGTTCGATAAGAGCAAGTTCCGCTCGATTCTCCAAGGCCTTGGCTCCGGCAGCACGTCGTGGGAAAGTTCCGCTCAGCTCCGCGCCCACGTAGGATTTCTCCATGAATTAGTTCACTATCTTCAGGACGTGGCAACGGGCGTGGGGCACTGGGATGACTATACACGCCGCAACCACCTTGGATCGTTGTTTCGATGGGCGGTTACGATGTCAGAACTCGGATACGGGCATGGAGACCTGAACGAGTCCGGCCTATCCTCGGCGGTCCGTTCCGATCAGAATCGTCTAATCGAAAACCTTTTGTTCGTGCCGACGGAGAGAACTCCGGCCGACCTGCTCTTGAGATTGTCGCGGGCGCTCGCGAACGCAAATGATGGACAGCCGTTACCTCCTAACGAGATACGGGCCCTCACACTAGAATCGATACTTGAAGGCGAGGCTGTAGCGACGGTCTTTGTTCAAATTGCCGCCCTGAAAGGATCAGTTGAACGGATGGGAATCGTTCACGAGAACACTGATCTTTTAGTTCCCACTACTCCTGACGGAAAATACACCGGCTCGATCGGCACTGTGAACGCCATTTTTATGCATATGTTCGGCGGCCGGCCCGAGCCAGAACAGACTGGCGGTTGGCTGCGGATGATATTGTCCTTCGCGGCCTATTTATTCGACCTCGCTCTCGCACACCCGTCCCCCAAACATCTGGAGAGGTTGGAGGCTTCTCGTGACGACTATTTACCTGGAGTCAAGCTGCTGCGGCTGCTTCGCGCGATTGCCAGCATGGACGAATCCGCGTTCAGTAGCTTCTGCTCAAATGTACTTGCCGGCAAGAACCGAGATGCCGAAATACTTCTCCTTAGCGAATGTTCTTACCGATATCCAGAGACGCGGGATATCTATGAAGGTTGGGCAACATTTTGGCGAGACACCTCCAACTTGCAGCAAGAAGATGACGCAATAGCCAGTTTCCGGGCGAATGTCTCGACGCAAAGAGCTAAAGAGCCTAGCCGTTGGCGCTGGAAATCCTTTGAGTCTATTTTCTTAAACGACCTAGCAGCTCCGCCCATCTGGACGGCAGAAGAAACATACATGATGTGGGGAAATCGCGAATTGCGCAATCCGAGCGGTTACGGCGATCGGCTCACTGATGCTTCCGACACCCTTGCAATGTGGCGGACCGTTGACCTGTTTTTCGATGGTCGCCCACTAGTATGCCCTCACGCACGACTATGCAAGGCTACAATGCCAGTGTGCACCACCGGCATCGCAGACCTGCGAATTCTGCCAGCCACCGATTCGTGCCGTCTTCGGGGTTTGTTGGGATTTAATCGCATCAAGATCGGGAGTAACCCTATGCGAATGACACTTAATGACATTGACATTCTGACGAGCAACTCGGCTCGGAGGTTGGCAGATCAAGGTGAAACCAGCGGTGATAGCGCTCTTGGATTGACTGGAATTGAGGTATTGACGTTCCTGGCTGGAAAAATCGTGGTCCCGGTTTTATGTGCTTGCGCCAGAGATGCCTTGTACAAAGCGTGGAAACACATTGGTACAAAGGCCGACCTCGAAGCTGCGAAGAAGGCCGTTTCCGGTGAGACAGTGTATTCGCAAATGGCTGTCCCAGTAGAAACGGTGGCCGCAGATCTGGTGGAAGAACTGCGCGCTGAAGGCGTGAGTCGCGAGAAGGCCGAGCGTGTTGTGGCGTTGACCATTTCCGAGGTTAGAGGCAAGATCGCCAAGGCAACTTCGACCACCGCGTGAACGCCATGCACAGTCGGGGCTCATCCATCAGCGGCGTTCGAAACCCACCACTATCAATTTGGGCGTGCCCCCCCCCGCGCCGACACCACGCAAAATGCTGTAAATCGTAATTCGCGGTACCGTGAAACACTATGGCGCGTAGTGTTTCAGATCGTGATTCACAATTCCAATCCTGGAGTGCTTTAGTTTCTCGAAAACACGCTTAGCTGGACCGGGCCGTCACTGCTATTTGTACTCGAAGCCCGCGACTTCCCCGTAAACGCCGGCTACTTTTGATGGCTTGTAGTGAATTGCCACGGCGCGCGGCTTCTGCGACCCGCAGGAGAATTTCATTTCCCCGCCCCGAACTTCGACCGAATTCGGGTCCGCAATCAGCATGGTGCGCACCGCGCCGCCTGCTTCTTTGACCTGAAGGCGCAACTGCCCTTCACCGCAATCCACTCGCGTCAGGCTGCCGTTCAGGACGGGCAGATTGCCGTCGCCCCACCAGTCCATTACCAACGCGCTGTCGTCCTTCTTTGCATTTTGCGCGTTGGCGCGCGCCTCCGCCGCCGCGATTTCCTGGCGCGCCTGCGCCTTCAGTTTGTTGATTTCGGCCGCTTTCTCAGCCGCGTCCTTCGCGCGTTCGGCCGCCTCGTCGTCCAGGCGCTGCTGCTCGATTTTTAACCGCGCTTGCAGATACTGTTCCCGCTTTGCCGGATCGGTTGCGGCAACCGACGCCGCCATCCACGCGCGCCCTGCCTCCGCCCAGTGCTTCTGGCCTTCGTTCAGCTTCGCGTAGTGAACCCACCAGTCGTCGCGATGCGGCTCCAGCGTGAGCGCAATCTTCCATTCCGCGAGGCGCGGCGTGGGGTCGTCGTACTTATCGCCCAGTTCCCAATGGGCGGGCGCATATTTCGGATCGATCTCCAGCGCTTTCTTCAGGACTTCGATTGCAACGTCATAGTGTTTCTCCGAGTGCGCGTAGGTTGTGAGCGCCACCACGTTTCTCGATCCGTCTTTGTACGCCTCGCCGAAATATTGCGCGGCTTTCGCTTCATCGCCCTTATTCAACGCCAGAAAACCGAGCCCTTCGTTCGCTTCCGCCACATGCTTGCCGGCGCGCAACAGGTCCGTGTAGGCCGCTTCGGCGCCCGGCCCCAGCAGATCGGCGCGCGCCAACTCTCCCTCATCGGAAGTCATCACGCCTGTGATGAAATCGCGGTCCGGGCTCAGCGGCCGATTCGGCGCCTGTACCGCCTCAAACTTCCCCGCCGCGAAGTACCGGTCGATCTCGGCGTTAAACTTCGCCGGATCTTCCCCCAGGCTGCGAATCGCGCCGGCCGAATCCATCCCCATCGCCACATTGTGCAGATAAATGTGGGCGCGGCCCGACATATCCGGCTGCGTGATCAGACGATGCAGGAGCGCCCAGTCGCGCGTGCGTTCGGCCACGGGCGGCGGCGCACCCCATTGCACGTGCACCGCGTTCGATTCCACCGTGCTGAAAAATGTCTCGAGCGCCTTCTCTGTGGCCGGCGGAATGCCGCTGAAATTTCCCCGCAGCAGCCTTTCCGTCAGTTCCTTCACCATGGACGCGGGTAGCTGGCCGCTCGCGACGGAGCACGCCATCAGATGATCGCGGCCCATGTGGATGCCGGCTTCGCACCCGGCCGCCGCCATGTCCTTCGCGTCGTGGAACACCAGAATGCGGAGAGGGGGATTCAGCCGGAGATCGGATTGCCCCATCGCGGAGCCGAGGGCGTAGCGAAATTGTTCGAACTGGCTGAGGGCCTGGAGAGCGGATTCGCGGCCGTTGTCCGTGATTGCTTCAAATGGCCCCAGGCGGGCGCGATACCAGCCGGAAGAGCCGGTGAAAGGCGCGGCGTACAGCGCCGCACAGTAAAAAACCGTAATCAGTGAGGCGGAGCGAACAAGCTTCCGGCCTTTCATTGCTAAAGTATATTACGGATCGCGAAAATGCTCCGCCAATTGATCCGGAGCGCCCGCCGGCGCCTGCTCTGGAACGAAGCCCTCAAACAATTCGCTCTCTCGGGCGCGCTTGCGATCGCCGGCGTCGCGGTGCTGCTGACGCTTGGCACCCGTTATGTCGAATGGTGGGTGGTGGCACTGTTTGCGGCCGTGGTTGGCGGGTGGGCCGTGACCCGGCTGCGCAAGCGCGTACCCTCGGAATATTCGGCTGCCGTGTGGCTGGACGAGAAATCCGGCCTGCATGATGCGCTTTCCACCGCGCACTATTTTTCTGCCCATGGCGCGCCTGATGCGCGGACTGAAGCTCTGCTTGCCGCCCAGCGCGGCCAGGCGGAATCGATGGCGGGGAATGTCGATGTTTCGATGGCCGTGCCCTTCCGATTTCCCAAAGCGCTGTACGGTCTGATTGCGCTCCTGCTGCTTTCGACCGGACTGGTGACGGTCCGCTATTTCTACGGCCACAACCTGGATCTCCGCGCACCGATCACGGAAGTGATTTTCGAAGACCAGGCGGCGAAAACGCCGGCCGCCGCGAAGCCTCCGCACCGGACCGAACAACAGTCCGAACTCGAAGAGGCTAAATCGTTACTCGACAAACTCGGGCTCGGCGCGAATCTCACGCCCAATCCCGACCAGAAGCTCGACCAGGCGCTGGCGGACGCGCTGCGGGGGCCGGAAACTACGCCCGGCCAAACCGATGCGGCGAAGTTCGATCCGAACATGAACAAGGGCGATCCCATCGATCAGCCCAAAGACAATTCGAAGAACGGCGGGGCTGGACAAGCGGGCGATCGCAGCGGCCAGAAGGAATCGAGCGAGAACGCGAACCCGCAAAGCGGCCAGAGTGGCCAGAGCGGCGAGAAGTCGGAGAAATCACTGCTGTCCAAGCTGAAAGAGGCGATGGACAACATGATCAATGCCCCCTCCCAGGGCGAGAAGAAGAACAACGGCGGCGGAAAACAGCCGAAATCCTCCTCGCAGCAGGCGGACGCCAACCAGCAGGCGGGCCAGCAGGGCGACGAACAGAATCAGGGGCAAGCCCAGGGTGAAGCCAACGGCGCCACCCAGAAGAGCAATTCGCCCGGACAAACCAGCGGCAATAGCCCGGAAAAGCAGGAAGGTCCGTCCGCGGCCGGTTCGCAGGATGGTGAAAAGGCGATTCGGCTTGCGGAGCAGACGAAGGCGATGGGAAAGATCGCCGAGTTGATCGGCAAGCGGTCTGAGGAGGTGACGGGCGAATCGATGATTGAAGTGCAGTCCGGCAACCAGCACGTCCAGACCGCGTATAAGGAACAGAACGCGACGCACGGGGAGGGCGCCGGGGAAGTCAGCCGCGATCAGATTCCGCTCTCCGTGCAGGCGTACGTGCAGGAATATTTTCAGGAAGTGCGCAAGCCGGAAGGAAAAGCCGCGGCCAGCCCGGCTTCAAAAAAGCCAGCCGCGCCTAAGCGGTAGTTTCCCAGGGTTTCGGCGCGGATGCTTTGTCGCGCCCTTTCACCCGGTCATACACATACTGGTTCGAAACGGTCCCGAGTGCCTCGTTATAGAGGCTGGTCAGGCCGAAAGCTTCGCGTAGATCTTCCGAAAAGTTCTGAACGGCGACGAGTTCTTCGGCCAGTGCCGGCTTGATTTTGCCGTGCGGCGTGCGGAAAAATTTCTGGAACCCGCCATCGGTGAGGCTGCCGATTTCGTTGCCCATGACGATGCCGGGGCGCTCGAGGATCGACGGAATACCGCCCTGACCCTCGCGCACGACGCAGGCCACGCCCGCGCGCTCGATCCGCGTGCCGCCGTTTGCGGACTGGACGCTGAAGCCCTCCGCCCGAGCCTTCGACAGGTGGTCATCAAAGCTGAGAACTTGCGGACGCTGGTGGCGGAAAAACATATAGGGCTATTATAAGAGGCGCTTAGCGGCCGCACGCCCCCGCCTCCCGCCTTGAATTACAATAGTAACTTCAAGCATGCGTACCCTTTTCCTGAATCCCCCCTCCTTTGAGGGCTTCGATGGCGGCGCAAGTTCCCGGTGGCCGGCGTCGCGGGAAATCGAGTCGTACTGGTATCCCGTCTGGCTTTGCTACCCCGCCGGCATGTTGCCGGACAGCAAGGTCGTCGACGCGCCCCCGCACGGCATAACCATCGAGCAGACGGTCGCGATGGCGTCCGATTTCGACCTGCTGGTCCTGTTTACCTCTACTCCGGGGTTTGACGTGGACGTCAAAATCTCGGAAATGATGAAGAAGCAGAACCCGAACCTCAAGGTCTGCTTCGTTGGCCCGCCCGTCACCGTCGAGCCCGAAAAGGCCCTCAACGCCAGCACCGCCATCGACTTCGTCATTCGCCGCGAATTCGATTACCAGATCCGCGATTACGCCAACGGCAAGCCGCTCGAGGAAATCCCCGGCGCCAGCTTCCGCAAAGACGGCCAGATCGTCAACAATCCGGAAGCGCCGGCTATCGAAGCGCTCGACGAACTTCCGTGGGTCACCAAGGTCTACAAGCGCGATCTCGATACCACGCGCTACAACGTTCCGTTCCTGCTGAACCCGTATCTCTCGTTCTACACGTCGCGCGGCTGCCCGGCCATGTGTACGTTCTGCCTGTGGCCCCAGACGCATTCCGGCCACCGCTGGCGTCTGCGGTCGAGCGATGACATCGCGGCGGAAGTGGCCTATGTTCTGAAGGAATTCCCGCACATCAAGGAAATTTTCTTCGACGACGACACCTTCAACTACCGCAAGGAACGCACCATCGAGCTCTGCGCGAAGCTGAAGCCGCTGAATTTCACCTGGTCCTGCACGTCGCGCGTCACTACGGATTTCGACACCCTGAAGGCCATGAAGGAAGCGGGCTGCCGTCTGCTGATTGTCGGCTACGAATCGGGCGATCCGCAGATCCTCAAGAACATCAAGAAGGGCGCCACCATTCAGATGGCGGAGCGCTTTACGGAAAGCTGCCGCAAGCTTGGACTCGTCGTTCACGGGGACTTCATCGTCGGCCTGCCTGGCGAAACGCACGACAGCATCCGCAAGACGATCGATTTCGCCAAGAAGCTGGATAACGAAACGATTCAGGTTTCAATTGCGCATCCGTATCCCGGCACTGAGTTCCACACCTACGCCCAGAAGAACGGGCTGATTTCGATCGGCAATATCGTTGACGAGCGCGGCAACCAGCTGCCCAAGGTTGTCTACGAAAACCTGAACGAAGCCGAGCTCATGGACTGGGTGGAGCGCTTCTACAGCGAATACTATTTCCGGCCGAAGGTGGTCTGGCGGATGGTTCGCAAGGTGATTTTCAATTCGCACGATCGCAAGCGCCTCATGAAAGAGGCCCGCGAGTACATGTCGCTCCGCAAACGCCGCCGTGAATTCATCGAGAAGCAGCGGAACCAGCACCAAACCACGGCCTCGGCGCATGCCGGCGACTAGCGAACAGGCCAGGCTTCGCGCGAAGACCAGGCTGTTCACGGCAATTGTTGTTCTCTCGAACGTGGCGGGCAATTCCGCGCTCACGCATGGCATGCAGAAGCTGGGCGATATCGGCAATTCGCCGATTGCGCTTATCGGCGCCCTGTTCCATCCGTGGGTCGCGCTGGGCGTGGCGCTGCTCATCGTCTGGACCCTCAGCCATATGGCGCTGCTGAGCTGGGCCGATCTTAGCTATGTATTGCCCGTGACCGCGATCGGCTACGTACTGACCGCGCTTTCCGGTGAATTCATTCTGGGGGAGACCGTCACCGCCGGGCACTGGATCGGCATTCTGCTCATCACCGCCGGGGTCACACTTGTCGGGATGACGTCACCGGCCACGACCGCGACGGAGCACATTCCGTTATGAAGTGGATATTGGTCCTGACGCTCGTGACCGCCACCACGCTCGGCGACATTGCCCGCGCGCGCGGCATGAAGAATCACGGCGAAGTGCGGGAGTTCCATCCGGGCGCGATCCGCCGCGCGCTCTGGACGCTCGCCCGTAACAAATGGGTGATTCTTTCCACCATGGCGATGGCGGTTTCGTTCTTCGCCTTTATCCGGCTGGTTTCCATCGCGCCGCTGAGCTTTGCCGTTCCCGTCTCGGCCGCGACGCTGATTCCCGAAACGATCCTGGCGCGGATTTTCCTGCGCGAGAAAGTGGACTGGCGCCGGTGGGCCGGCGCTGCCCTCATTGCCGTGGGCGTGGTGTTGATCTCGCAGTGATCGCGATTCTGCTGGTCGCTTGCGGCGCGATCTATAACCTGCTGGCAATCGCAGGCGCGCTGGCGTTCCGGCGGCCTCGTTCTAAACGAAGCCCTGTTCCGGATTACCGGCCACCGCTCTCCGTCCTGAAGCCCGTTCGCGGGCGCGACGCCGGTTTTTACGAAGCCATTCGTTCGCACGCCACGCAGGATTATCCCGAGTTCGAGTTGCTGTTCGGTGTGGCGGATCAAACAGATCCGGCAGTCGCCGATATTGGCCGCCTTCAGCAAGAGTTCCCCGCGCTGACGATTCGCATCATCCGAACGCGCAATACGGCGCCGAACGGCAAGGTGGGATCGCTCGAAATCCTGGCCGCCGAAGCGCGGCATGAAGCGCTGCTCGTGAATGACGGCGATATTGTCGCCCCGCCCGGCTATTTCGCCGATGTCGCCGGGCTGCTGGAGGATCCGAGCATAGGGCTCGTGACCGGTCTCTATCGCGCGAAAGGCCAATCCATCGCGGCGCATGCGGAAGCGCTCGGCATTGTCACGGAATTCGCGCCCAGCGTTCTGGTGGCGCGCCTTCTCTCCTCCACTGGCTTCGCGCTGGGCGCCACTATGGCGTTCCGCAAATCCACCCTCGCCGAAATCGGGGGCTTCGCCGCCATCCGCGAATACCTTGCCGACGATTACCAGCTCGGCGCCCGCATCTCCGCCCTGAACAAACGCATCGCGATGGCGAGCCCGGTGGTGGTGACGAATCTCGGGGCCGGGTCGTGGTCCGACGTCTGGAAGCACCAGGTCCGCTGGTCCCGCACCATCCGCGTCTCGCGGCCAGCCGGTTATCTGGGGTATCTGGTCACGCTGGCGACCTTTTGGTGCATCGTCGCGGCCGTCACGGGACACTGGCAGGTGGCCGTAGCCGGAGAAGCCATCCGCCTCGCCGCAGCCGCCGCGGCCATGGCGGCAACCGGGGATCACCAGTATCTCCGCCTTGCCCTCGTCCCGTTCCGGGACCTGTTCGGCTTCGCTGTCTGGTGCGCCGGCATGGCGGGCGACACCGTCGAATGGCGCGGCCTCCGCTTCCATCTGCGGCGCGACGGCCGCATTGATCCCATCTAATGCGGGGCGTCTGCCAAAATTAAAGATAGTCATGCGGCCCGAGCCCGATTCCCCTTATCTCTCCGACGCTTCCGGTATGCGCGGCAGCGCCTCGGATGTCCTGACGCCGGAAAACGAGGCCGCGCTCTCGGAAATTCTTCGCAAAGCCACCGCAACCCTGACGCCGGTTACTATTTCCGGCTCCGGCACCGGGGTGACCGGCGGACGCGTCCCCGATGGCGGCTGGCTGGTCTCGCTCGAACGACTGAACCAGATCCGCGTCGAAAAAGGCTATGCCGTCTGCGGCGCCGGCGCATCGCTCGCCGCCATCCAGGCCGCGGCCGCGCCTTCGCGCCAGTTCTACGCGCCGGACCCCACGGAAAACAGCGCATCCATCGGCGGCACCGTCGCCACCAACGCCAGCGGCTCCCGCAGCTTTCTCTATGGCGCCACCCGCAATCACATTCGCGCGCTTCGCATCGTCCTCGCGAGCGGCGACGTGCTCGCGCTGCGCCGCGGCGATAAGCCGCCATTCGAAATCCCCGTGCTTCCCGCGCCGGATGTGCGCAAAAACACCGCCGGTTATTTCATGCGCCCCGGCATGGATTACATCGATCTGTTCATCGGCGCCGAGGGCACGCTCGGCGTGGTGAGTGAAGTCGAGGTCGCGCTGCTCGATATCCCGAAGGCGCTGTTCACCGGCGTCGTTTTTTTCGATTCCGACGCGCGCGCGCTGGACGCGGTGGACGCCTGGCGTCCCACGCCCGGCCTGCGGATGCTCGAATACGTCGACGCCGCTTCGCTCGACGTCGTCCGCCCGCGCTTTTCCGAAATCCCCGCACAGGCGCGCGTCGCTCTCATCATCGAGCAGGACATTTCCGGCGCTGACGATGCCGAGGAAGCCTGGCTTGACCGTCTCGAAACGGCCGGCGCTCTCACCGAAGATTCCTGGTTCGCCGCCTCCGCCAGCGACCGCGAGCGTTTCCGCCGCTTCCGCCACGGCCTCGCCGAAGGCGTCAACGAAATCATCCGCTCGCGCGGGCTCATGAAGGCCAATTCGGATTTCGCCGTTCCGCTGGACCGCAGCCGTGATATTCTCGATCTCTACCGCGAGACTCTGAACCGCGAGTTTCCGGGCCAGTACGTCATTTTCGGCCACATTGGCGATGCTCACGTGCACATCAACGTGCTGCCTCCCAATCGCGAGGAATGGAACCGGGCTATGGGCCTGATGAAAAAATTTGCCGCCGCGGTGGTCGAAATGGGCGGCACCGTTTCGGCCGAGCACGGCCTCGGCAAGCGCAAGCGCGAATATCTTCCGCTGCAGTTCACGCCGGAGCAGATCGAAACCATGCACGCCATCAAGCGCCGTTTCGATCCGCATTGGCTTCTCGGCCGCGGCACGCTGTTCGAAGTACCGGCAACCGTCCCCCAGTATGCGTCCTGAACCCGATTCTCCTTACCTCGCCGATGCGTCGAACTACCGGGGGCACGCCGACGAGGTGCTGATCCCGGAAAGCGAAGCCGCGGTTG
>CAZWTH010000360.1:0-20009 GCA_964636715.1 uncultured Solibacteraceae bacterium
TTCACGCCGCAAAGGATCTTTACCACCATGCGGCCATCCGGAAGAAAGTAGTTCGTGAAGATCGCCTGGCCGAGTTTGTTATTCGGAATCACGACCAGGTTATTCATGCGGGTTCGCATGGTGGTGCAGCGCCAGTTGATATCCGCGATGTAGCCTTCTTCTTTGGTATTGAGCTGGATGTAATCGCCGATTCGCACCACGCCGGACACCGAAACGTAGAAGCCCGCGAAGAGGTTGGAGAGGGTATCCTGCAACGCCAGGGCAACCGCGATGCCGCCGACGCCTAAACCGGTGAGGATGGGCGCCAGGCTGAAGTTGAAGATGACCTTGGAGAGCCAGAGGCACCCGATAATCAGGATCGAGAACTGCACCAGTTTCTGGCTCAGCGAACTGACCGATTTCACTCCGCCATGGCCGCCGTAAAAGCGAATCATGTTGCCGGCGAAATGGCTGATGGCAATCGTGAAGGAAAGTCCCCAGAGCACCTGAAGGGTAAGCGGAAAGTAATTCTTGTACGGCTGCGGAATTTCGGAATTCTTCGTCGCGACATGGAGCGCGAGAATCACGATCCAGAGGGCGATCGGGCCGCGCAGGGTATCGATCAGCAGGACGTCGAGCTGGCTATCGGTGCGCTTCGCCCAGTTCCGGACGAGCCGGAAGGCGATCCGCCGCGCCAGCAGGCCGAGCATGACCGTGCCGATCAGCAGGGCGAGCGGAATGGCGAGTACAAAGGGATCGGTCAGGATCTGGTGCATGTCGTTCATTCTATTGTCCATGGCGGCGCGCCGCGGGAGATTTTTCCCTGCACGCATCCACCCTTCTGAGCGTCATTCCATTTGATGCGTTCGTGTGTGGCGTGGGCGATGGCGTGTGCACTCCTGTTGCCCGCGCACGTCCCCGCCGCAGGATTCGAAGATCCTCCGTCTGAAATGGCGACTGTACTCGCCCGCAATGGAAAGCGGGCCGAGAAGGCCGGCGACCTGGCGCAGGCCTACGTCTACTATTCGGAGGCCGCGGCGCTGCAGCCGAAGAACCGCGGATACCGGAAGCATGCGGCCGCGCTGAAGGCGGCGGGCGCGAAGCAGATTCGCGAGGCTTCGGGCGGGGAATCGCCTGCGCTGCCTGAGGCGGACAAGATTCACGATGGCGAAGTGCATCATGCCTTCCTGCCGAAAGATCTGCTTTTCGACAGCCTGACGGCGCGGCAGATTTCTCTGGAGCGGCATCTCTCGAGCCCGCCGGTACTGGCGGCGACGGCCGGGAATTTCGATTTCGACCTGAACGACACGCCCCGGAATCTCTACCAGAAAATAGCGGCGCGCTATGGACTGCAGGTGGTGTTCGACAGCGACTTTTCGGCTGTACCATCGCAGCCGATCCGGTTCCGCGTCACGGACGTGGATTACCGCAAGGCTTTCGATGCGCTGCAGATTTCCACGGACACGTTCATTGTTCCGATCGGGACGCACGCCATCATGGTGGCGCGCGATACCGTGCAGAAGCGCAACGATCTGGAGCAGTACATTGTGCTGACCCTGAACGTGCCGCAGGTGATCACGGCGCAGGAACTCACCGAAATTGTGCAGGTGGTGCGGCAGACCACGAATGTGGAAAAGATCGGCTGGGATACGAATACCGATCAGCTCGTGGTGCGCGATCGCGTGTCCCGCGCGGCGCTGGCGCAGGCTCTGGTGGATCAGCTCTTCGCCTATCATCCGGAAGTGATGATCGAACTCGAACTGCTGCAGGTCACGGACAGCGACATCATCAATTACGGGTTTTCGGTGACCAACACGTTTCAACTGATCCCGCTCGGTCATATTTTCAATAACCTTGTCTCCATCCCGAATGGAGTGACGAATCTGCTGACGTTTGGGGGAGGGAAGACGCTGGTGGGAATCGCGGCGGCGCAGGTGCAGGCGATGTTCAATGAGGCGCTTTCGAATTCGCGGGCGCTTTACACGGCGCGTCTGCGGGCGGGCAGCGGTACGGCGGGCGTATTCCATGTGGGCGAAAAGTATCCGATGATTACGTCGGGATTTGTGAACGGATCGACGGGGACGAATGGTGGAACCACGCCTTCATTCGTGGCGCCGCCGGCGATTACGTTCGAAGATCTGGGGCTCGAGCTGAAGGTCACGCCTACTGTGCATGGCGCGGACGACGTGTCGATGGGGATCGATGCGTCTTACGAGTCGCTCAGCGGACAATCGGCCGACGGGATTCCGATTCTGCAGAACACCAAGGTGACGACGGATGTGCGGGTCCGGAATGGCGAATGGTCGATCGTGGGCGGCCTGATCGGCGATTCGAAGTCGAAGACCAAGGGCGGGTTTTGGGGGCTGGCGAATATTCCGTTGCTGGGGCAGCTGTTCAGTCATACGTTCATCGACAAGGAATCGAATACTTTTCTGATTGGCGTGCGGCCGTTTATTCTGTCGATGGGGCCGGGCGAGACGAAGGTCATGACGCCGTTGCGGGCGGGTACGGACCAGCGGCCGTTTACGCCGTTCTGAGGGACTGCATGAGATCGAACCGTACAGGAATCTGGTCCGCTGAGGATGCAAGGGCCGCTTCAGCGAATTGCTCGAAGCGTCGCTGAAATATGGACCACAGATGGTCACCAAACGCGGGGTAGAGGCTGCTGTTTTGGTTCCGATTTGAAGTATGGAATCGGCTCAAAAAACAGGCAGGGAGGCCCACGCTGAAGGAACTGCTCTTGTCTCCACGACCCAGGGTCGATCTCGCGAAGTTGATCCGCCCCCGAGGACGATCGGTTCGCCGGCGTGCCCAAGTGGACTTTGACTGAGGCCGGCAGGGATCGAACGAGTTCGCGAGCACGCATCCGGCTAAGGATATTGAGATCGAAGCCTGGATCGAGAGGATCTGCCGGGCATGGTCTCTGTAGCCCACGGACGCCCTTGTCTGTCGTCAATGGGCGCGGGAGACGAAGGGCAAACCGGACGTTCTTTTCGACGACGCCTGGCTCGTTGCGACCGCGCGGGTCCACCGGTTGACGATGGTTACGAGAAACGGCAAGGATTTTAACCCGTTTCGGATCGCCACGATGAATCCGTTTCTCTATCGCGCCGAGTAACAACCACCCGCTCACTTCTCAGTGGGGGTCTTCAGCGCGCTGTCAATGACGAGCAGATCGATCGGGGCCTTCCGCGGTTCGAGCCGCAATCCGAGTTGATCGGGCAGCGCGGCAAAGATTGTCGCGCCGCCGCTAAAACCTGGCGGCGCATCCTCCACGCGAGTACTTTCGCTCAGCCCGCGGGTCTGCGTGAAATCCAGAGTAAAGCCGTAGGAGCCCGTCAATCCGGTCATGTCCAGAACAGGCCGGTCCAACTGATCGATCAGGACATCGATCAAATTCCCGATCGTCGCTCCGTTGCCTGCCACTCGTACCCTCCCGTCAGGAATCATGGTCATCGCCGCTCCGCCGTTTGCAACGGCGGGATTCGGGTTGCTCGCCGATTCCCTGAGCTTCGGGCCATTCTTCGCCACCAGCAGCGCATAGATCGGGGTTTCCTTTGTGGAGCGGTGCAGCGCCAGCCTGAAGCGTTCCGCGAGAAGGTTCTGCAGCATCAGCCGCGACTGCGCTTTCGTCGTGCCCGGAGGCAGTTTAGCCTCGACGTCGAATCTCGCCTTCCGCAACCAGCCGGGGCCGGAGACCTGATAGCTCTTCACCTCCCAGGCTTCCGCGATCAGGTCGCTCAGCGAGAGGTTCCGCCAACTCATCTGTCCAGGAGTTGCCGGTCCGTCCTGGATTCCACGTACAATGGAGCTCGGCTGGACTGGCGCGGCAGGTTGAATCGAAGCCGTTTCAAACGAAAGCCGCGCGGTCTGCTGCGCGACAATGACGCCGCAGCCGAAGAGTATCCAGGCCGATGCTCTCAAGAGTCCTGTCATCCCGATTAGCCCCTAAGTCTATCAAAGAAATGCGCGAGTGACGGTCCCGCGCCGCGAGCGCAGGCTGAGCCTGACCGTCGTGCGCGGCGCTATAATGGAATCAGGTGAAAGGGGGCGCAACGGCTTCGACGGGAATGGATTGCGATGGGAAGGCGTGCCGGGTTCCGAGCTCCCGTTAAACGATCGGAAAACCAAAACTGCCAATAACATGCAGTTTGCCTACGCTGCTTAATTAAACCCTAAGCGCGTACGCTCCAGCCAGTCTGCCTGCGGGCTGGCCAGTGAGTGTCATCTCAGCAGGATAGGAAGCAGGCTTCGGTCCGGAGCCGAGATCCGAGATCAATCGGGCTGGTTCGGCGTTATCTTGCTGGTTCTTAGGCGCCGGATGAGACTTCAGAACTAAGCTACGCACGTAGGCTTTTCATTACAGACGCTCTCGGACGGGGGTTCAACTCCCCCCGCCTCCACCAATTCCATCTATCGCAGCAGGATCGACAGGCGTCGGTCCTCGAAGCAACTTCATAGTCGTGTTCTGACCTGATCCGGGGCGGCTGACCGCTATACGGAGCCGATCCAGTTTTCTCTTGCATTGTCTACTACGAAATAGTAGTATCAGATTTCAAATAGTAGGACGATGCGACAGCCCAAACTCACCAGACTCGAACTCCAGATCCTGGAAGCGCTGTGGGCGCACGAAAAAGCCTCTATCCGCGAGATTCAGGAAGCCTTTCCGGAACCCCGGCCCGCCTACACGACCATCCAAACGACGGTTTACCGGCTCGAAAGCAAGAAGGCGGTTCGGCGTGTCCGCAAAATCAGCAACGCCGACATCTTCGAGCCGCTGGTCGCCCGCGACGTCGCGCGCCATAAGCTGCTCGATGAGATCCTCAGCTTCTTCGGTGGCAAGGCGCAGCCGATGATGGCGCAACTGGCCGAAGCAGGGAAGATCACGATGGAGGATGTCCGGGAACTGGAGCAGACGATCCGGAGGCTCGACAGGAAACCCAAATGATTCCACATCTCTGGCAATCGACGATGTTCGCCGGCATCGCTGCGCTTCTGGCGCTTGCGCTGCGCGGGAATCGCGCCAGCGTCCGCTTCCAGCTATGGCTGTGCGCGTCGCTGAAGTTCACGATTCCGCTCGCGCTGCTGACGAGCCTGGGAAGCCACGTCCGATGGACTCCGGTTCAGCGTTACGCGACGCCGGCCATCTCGGAAACGGTGAAATCCATTGCGCAACCATTTGCCATGACCACTGACGCCGTCCCTGTCAGGAACGAAACGGACTGGATGCCGCTGACTCTCGCGGCGATTTGGGCATGCGGCTTCCTGGCCGTTGCGATGATCCGCGTGCGTCTTTGGATGCGTGTGCGGGCGGCGGTCCACGCCAGCCGGCCGCTGAACATTCCATGCGCAGTCGAAATCCGCTCCGCCACCGGATTGATCGAGCCCGGCGTGGTGGGGTGGCTCCGCCCGGTCCTGCTCCTGCCCGATGGGATCATCGATCGGCTTACCTCGGCCGAACTCGAAGCTTTGCTCGCGCACGAACTCTGCCATGTACGCCGCCGGGACAATCTTTTCGCGGCGATCCACATGGCGATCGAAGCCTTGTTCTGGTTTCATCCTTTGGTCTGGTGGATCGGCGCGCGTATGGTCGAGGAACGCGAGCGCGCGTGCGATGAAGACGTCCTCAGCCTCGGCAATCAGCCGCGGGTTTACGCCGACGCTATTGTCAGCGTCTGCCGTCTGTACGCGGAATCTCCGCTCGCCTGTATGGCGGGAGTCAGCGGGGCCAACATCCGGAAGCGCATCGAAGCCATCATGCGCAATCGAAAAACCACGGCGCTCAGTGGCGGCCGGAAGGTTTTACTCGCAGCCGCCGGCCTGGCGGTGATCGGCGGACCACTGGGTGTGGGCATTTTGCTAAGGGGTGCCACTCCAGCCTTCGAAGCGGTTTCCATCACGCCCTACAACCCGGCTGAGCACATCGAAGCCTGCAATCCGCATGGCGATACCACGAACTTCCGTCTGACCGGGTGCACCCTGAAGAATCTGATTCATCTCGCGTACAACCTCAAGGTCTATCAGCAGCCGGAAGACGGCCCTGGCTGGACGGAAAGCGACCGTTTCCTGATCCAGGCGCGGAGCGAGAGTCCTCAGCCGCGAGCCAAACTCTACGAGATGCTCCAGCCCGTGCTCGCGGAACGTTTTCACCTGAGGGTCCACTGGTCCGAACGGGAGGATCGCATCTATCAAATCAAGGTTTCGCCGCGCGGTCTCAAAATGCCGGCCGCCACGGAGCGCAGTAAATGCGGCCAGGTTTACGTCAGCCAGAACGTGATGACCTCCGATTGCTTTTCCATCGACGATATAGCCGATGTTGTCGAGTCTGCCGTTGTGAAAGACCACCCCGTCGTCAACGCCACCGGACTTCCGAAGGAAAATATCTACTATTTCCATCTGACTTATTCGACCGATGACAACACGGACGCCGGTCCATCGGTCTTCTCCGCGCTGAGCGATCAACTCGGTCTGGAGATCACCGCAACTCGCGGCCCGGTGAAGACGCTTGTGCTGGATCACGTGGAACGTCCCACGCCAAACTAACCCTCACCGTCCGAAAAACGCCACGGCAACCGCCGCGAATAACAGCAGAAACGCGACGGCGTAATTCCATCGCAGCGCTTCGCCCAGATAAAACCACGCAAACACCGCGAAAACCACGAGCGTGACCGACTCCTGAATGATCTTGAGCTGATAGGCGGAAAACCTGCCGAACCCGATCCGATTGGCCGGCACCTGGAGGCAATACTCGCCGAGCGCGATCAGCCAGCTGAATAGAATCGCCTCCCAGAGCGGCGCGGAACGGTGCTTCAGATGCCCGTACCAGGCGAAGGTCATGAACGTATTCGAGGCGATCAGGAGCAGCACAGTCAGCATGCGCCCAGAGTAACCCCTACAATAGTTTCGATGGCAATACAACCGGTTAACGAAGATCTCCTCGAGAAGATCGACTCTTACATCGAGAACCTTTTTATCGCCCCCGATTCCGCGCTCGAACAGAACCTTACGGACGCAAAGGCCGCGGGACTTCCTTCCATTGCGGTCGCGCCCGCTCAGGGCCGCATGATGTATCTCATGGCCAAAATGGCCGGCGCGAAGCGTATCCTCGAAATCGGCACGCTGGGCGGATACAGCACCACGCTCCTGGCCCGCGCGCTGCCCGAAAACGGCAAGGTGGTCACCTGCGAGCTGAAGCAGGCGAATGCCGATGTCGCGCGGAAGAATATCGATCGCGCAGGCGTCGGCGGCCGCGTGGAAATTCGCGTCGGTCCAGCCGGCGAAACGCTCGCTAAAATGATCGCCGCCAAAGAAGAGCCCTTCGATATGGTTTTCATTGACGCCGATAAGACCGGCTATGTCGCTTACCTGAATCAGGTGCTCCAGCTCTCGCATCCTGGCACCGTCATTTTGAGCGACAACCTGATCCGGCACGGGGCCGTGCTGCCGGATCATCCCAATCCCGACGCCGATGCGCGCGCCATCGCCGAATTTAACCGCCTGATCGCTACGGATCCACGCCTCGAATCCGTTCTGCTTCCCATCGTCAAGGGAAAGATCGACGGTATGGCAATTTCTCTGGTCAAATAATGTCTCCCGATCACAGCGGCGTCCTGCCCTCGCAGGCCCTGGAGCAGATGATTGCGAACGGCGGCATCCGCGCAGGTTCCGCCATTCTGCCGGAACAGATCCAGCCCTCCTCGCTCGACCTGCGTCTTGGCGCTGAAGCCTATCGCGTCCGCGCCAGTTTCCTCGCCGCCGGGTCTGCCACTGTTTCGAGCAAGCTGGAACAGTATCGTCTCCATACGCTCGATCTGACGAAGCCGGCCGTTCTCGAAAAAGGCTGCGTCTACATCGTGCCGCTGCAGGAAGAACTCGCGTTGCCGCCCACCATCTCCGGCAAGGCGAACCCCAAAAGCTCTACCGGCCGTCTCGACATCTTCACGCGTCTGATCACGGACGAAGGCCGCCAGTTCGAAATTGTCCCCGCCGGTTACAAAGGCCGCCTTTTCGCCGAAGTGGTGCCGCGGACATTCAGCATCGTCGCGAGGCAGGGAGATCGCCTCTCGCAGCTCCGTCTTTTTCAGGGCGATCATCAGCCGTCAGACATACTGCTACGCGAAATCGACAGCGCCGAAACTCTGGTCTATCTGCCGGATGAAACTCCCGGCGCCGCCAACATCGCGAACGGCCTCCGGCTCTCGGTGGATCTGGCGGGCATCGACGGCTCACCGATCATAGGCTACCGCGCGAAGAAGCACGCGCCGCTCATCGATCTCAGCCGCATCGGCCATTACGCCACGGAAGATTTCTGGGACCCGATCCGCCGCAACGAATCCCGCACGCTCGTGCTCGATCCCGAAGATTTCTACATCCTCGCCTCGCGCGAGCGCGTCCGTATTCCGCCGCTCTACGCCGCCGAGATGGTGCCTTACGACCCGACGATCGGCGAATTCCGTATTCACTACGCGGGTTTCTTCGATCCCGGCTTCGGCTACGGTTCCGCCGCAGGTGAAATCACCGGCACGCGCGCCGTGCTCGAAGTGCGCTCGCACGAAGTGCCGTTCATTCTCGAAGACGGCCAGGTGGTGGCGAGCCTGGTCTTCGAACGCCTGCTCGAACGCCCGCGCGCGCTCTATGGCGAAGGTATCGGCTCGAATTACCAGCGCCAGGGCCTGAAACTCAGCAAACACTTTCAAACTCCTGTCCATGCCTGAATTTGACGTAGTCGGCGTCGGCCTCAACGCCACCGATACAGTGCTTGTTGTCCCTCACTTTCCCGCTTATGGCGGTAAGGTTCCCTTTCTGAGCGAGGCTTATTCGCCCGGCGGCCAGGTCGCCAACGCCATGGTGGCGTGCGCGAAGCTTGGGTTGCGCGCGAAATATATCGGTTCGGTCGGCGATGACGAGCGCGGCCGCATCCAGATGGAAAGTATGCGCGGCACCGGCGTCGATCTCACCCACGTTCAGCAGCGCCACAACTGCCCGAATCAATCCGCTTACATCGTCATCGATCAATCCACCGGGGAGCGGACCATTTTCTGGAATCGCCCGGATTGCCTCCGGATCTCGCCGGAGCAGATCACGCCGGACCAGATTACCGGCTCGCGGCTGCTTCATATCGACGGGCACGATACGCCGGCCGTGGAGCACGCGGCCCGCATCGCGCGCGAGCACGGCATTCCTGTCACGGTGGATGTCGATACGATTTATCCCGGCTTCGACCGCGTCCTGCCGCTGGTGGATTACCTGATCGCGAGCTCCGAATTTCCCGGCCGCTGGACCCGCATCGAAGATCCATTCGAAGCGCTGGCGGCGATTCAAACCCAGCACGGCATGCCGGTGGCCGCGATGACGTTGGGCGCGCACGGGGCTCTGGCGCGGGCCGAGGGGCGCTATTTCTACTCGCCGGGCTTCGTGGTGGACTGCGTCGACACGACCGGCGCGGGCGACGTCTTTCATGGCGCGTTCTGTTATTCTGTGTTGCAGAAGATGCCTCTCGCGGAAGCTCTGGAATTCTCGAACGCCATGGCCGCGCTGAACTGCACAGGAACGGGCGCCCGAGGCCATCTTGCGGCTCTCGGCGACGTTCGCGCTCTCATGGCCGGCGGGACCCGCCGCGCCCTCCCGGAAATCGCGGCCAAAGCGCACTAGCTGAATGTTCCCGTTTCCACTTCGCGACGATCGCCCGACCTATACGCCGCCGCTCATCACGACGATGCTGATTCTGGCGTGCGTCCTGGTGTTTCTGCACGAGAAACTGCTGGACGAGTTTTCGCTGAATTATTTCATCATGAAATACGCCGTGGTGCCGGCGCGCTTCGCTCCGTTGACTCTGCTGACCTCGCTTTTTGTGCATGGTGGCTGGTGGCATATTATCGGCAACATGTTTTTCCTGTGGGCATTCGGTAAGAGCCTGGAGGATGCAATGGGGCATACGAAGTTTTTGGGATTCTATCTGCTGTGTGGAGTGATCGCGGGAATTGTGCAGATCTTTTTCAATGCGGACCCCCGCATTCCGACGGTAGGCGCGAGCGGGGCCATTGCGGGCGTGATGGGCGCCTATCTGATCAAGTTCCCCAAAGCCTGGATTCAGACGCTGGTCGTCATTGTTTTCTTCGTTACTACAGTGGAAATTCCAGCCTGGTTCTACACGGTCTTCTGGTTCATCACGCAGTTGTTCAGCGGCTACGGTTCCATCACCCAAACGCAGGTCTCCGGCGGCGGAACCGCCTGGTTCGCGCACATCGGAGGGTTCATCTCAGGCATGATTCTGGTTTCGATTATGGGGACGCGCAACCGCTATGTCCGCCGCTATGTGAAGGAGCGCTGGTAAGCATGGTTGACGTACTGGCAATCGCCGCTCATCCGGACGATGTGGAACAGACCTGTGGCGGCACCATGCTGCGCATGGCCGAAGCCGGTTATGTGACAGGCATTATCGACCTCACCGCCGGCGACATGGGGACCCGTGGATCGCCCGAGATCCGCGTGGAAGAATCGCAGGCGGCCGCCGCCGTTCTCCGCGTCTCGCATCGCGAGAATCTTCATTTTCCGGACGCCCGGCTCGAAAACACCATGGCCGGCCGGATGACGATCGCGCATCGGATTCGTGAGCTGCGCCCGAAAACCGTGATTCTGCCTTACTGGACCGGACGCCATCCCGATCACTACCGCGCGTCCGAGCTTGGCTACGAAGGCTGCTTCCTTGCCGGGCTGAAGAAGATCGACCAGTACACGGAACCGCACCGGCCGCACAAGATCATTTATTCTTCGATTTACGCGAACGTCACGCCGTCGTTTGTGGTGGATATTTCGCGTTATTTCGAGAAGCGAATGGAGTCGCTTTTTGCCTATCGCTCGCAATACGGCCCGGTGAAGGAAGGGGAGACTCTGTTCCCGAATGAAGCCGAAATCCGCGAGCGTCTGGCATCCGTCACGCGATTTTACGGCAATCTCATCGGCGTGAAATATGGCGAACCCTTCGTTGTGAAGGAAGCGATGCAGATCGACGACGTGGTCGCCTTCCCGGTCCGCAGTATCTGAAACCGGCGTAACAGCCCTCACAATTCAGATATTTCCTGTAAACAATTCAGGAAATATCTGTGCTATAAAAATAAATCGGGAATGATTGCGGCGGTTATTATCGTTGCCGGGGTCGTTCTGGCGCTGGCGGAGTTCATTTGGTGGTGGCGTTCGAGCAGCCGCAACTTCGACCCGCAGCAATCGGAATCGTGGCTGGAGGATTTTTCATCGGCGGCGTATCGTCCGATGATTCGTCTCGCTGAACCGGATGACGCCGGGTTTCTCGCTGGTGAGCGCGGCCCTGAGGCGGCCACGCGTTATCGCCGATGGCAGCGGCGCGCACTCCGCACCTATCTGCACCGTCTATCGCGTGATTTTCAGCGGCTCCATACTCTCGCGGCAGCGGCCCCGTGGCGCCTTCTGAAGTTCCTGATCGAGGTGCGGAGCGTGGAAGTTCGTCTGCTCGTGAGCGGCGCACTTCCCAGGGCTCTCGACCTTCAGCCGCTGCTCGCGAAGATGGACGATCTGGCCGCGCAGGCCCGCAGCCGCCGGCAGAATCACACCTGATTCGCTACTGTGGGGCGGCCCAGGTATACGCGTAAACCATCGCGATCACGCCAATCACGGAAGCCAGAAAAATACTGTGCTTCAGCGTGAAGCGGAACAGCTTGCTTTCGTCCTGCGTCGCCATCGAAGTCGCCGCAGCGGCCACCGCAATATTCTGCAGGCTGATCATCTTGCCCATCACGCCGCCGCTCGAATTCACCGCCGCCATCAGTACCGGGCTCATGTGAAGCTTCACGGCCGTCACTTCCTGCAGGCTGCCGAAGAGGGCGTTCGCCGAGGTATCGCTGCCGGTAAGGAAGACCCCCATCCAGCCGAGCATCGCTCCAAAGAACGGGAAGAGCTTGCCGGTGGCGGCGAACATCAGACCCAGAGTTCCGGTTGCGCCCGAATAGTTCATCAGAAACGCCAGGCCCAGAACAATCGCGATCGTCGATTCCGCCAGCACAAGCTGACGAATCGTTTTCTTCAGAACGCCCAGGAAGGTCCCGAAACTCATTTTGGCGAAGAGAGCCGAGAGGAATGCGGCAACCAGACAGGCCGTGCCGGACGCCGAGAGCCAGGTGAAACTGTAGACGGCATCGTAGGGCGTCGGTTTCGGCGCCACAGGCGGCATGCGGGTGATGAGGCGGTGCAGATCGGGCCATGGAAACTTGATGGTCGCCGTACCGAGTTGCGCCTGAACGGGCTTGAGGCCCCACACCAGAACGCAGATCACCAGGAGCGCGAAGGGCGTCCAGGCCCAGATCACGCGACTAGCCGGAATCACGGTTGCGGGATGGGCCGGTCCGTCATCTTCCAGACGAAACGCGTCCGACGGCTTCCACATCTTCAGCAGGATGATCAGGCAGAAAATCGCGGTGAGCGAGGCGAGGATATCGGTCAACTCCGCGCCCACGAAATTCGAAATCAGAAACTGCATCCCGGCGAATGAGATGCCGCACAGCGCGGCGGCGGGGAAGACGCCCTTCAGCGCGCGCCATCCGCCCATCACCAGGATCAGGTATGACGGAATAAACAGCGACACCGGGGCGCAGACTCTGCCGACATCGGCGCTGAGTGAGAGCAGCGGCAGTCCGGTTACGGTCGCCAGCATGATGAGCGGCGTGCCAATCGAGCCGAACGCCACAGGGGCGGTATTCGCCAGCAGGCAAATGGTCGACGCGCGGAATGAGGAGAAGCCGAGACCCGTCAGCATGGCCGCGGCGACGGCGACAGGCGTTCCGAATCCGGCCGCGCCTTCGATGAACGCCCCGAACGCGAACGCGATCAGCAGCGCCTGGAGTCTGCGGTCTGAAGTCAGATTTCCGACCGACGCGCGCACCACGTCGAACTGTCCGGTTGTGACCGTGATGTTATAAAGCAGAATCGCCGCGAAGACTACCCAGCCGATGGGGAACAATCCCTGAGCCGCGCCGTAACCGACTGAACTTGCCGCGAGCGAGAACGGCATTCCATAGACGCCTATAGCGACCACGAACGCGGTCGCCAACCCCGCCAGCGAGGCGATCCAGGACGCTTTGCGAAAACCCGCCAGCACGATGAGCAGAGCGGCTACCGGCAGAATGGCGATCAGTGCGGATAATGGCAGGCTCCCGCCCGCGGGAGTGTATTGATGAGGCCACATGAGACGTGAACGGCATCATATCATCCGCCCATGCGATACTGAGCGCTTGCTGGCCTGATGATCTCCTGCCGCGAACTGACACGCAAATTTGGCGACTTCACCGCGGTCGACGGCATCTCGCTCGACGTCGCGCCTGGCACGATCTGCGCGGTGCTCGGACCCAACGGAGCAGGGAAGTCCACGACCGTCGGAATGCTCACCGGTTTGCTTGCGCCTACGGCGGGTGAAGCGATCGTGTGCGGCGTGAACGTTGCGCGCGATCCGGTCGCGGTGAAGCAAAAGATCGGCGTTCTTCCGGAAGACCTGGGATTGTTCGACGATCTCACCGTCGATGAGCATCTGGAACTCACGGGCGATCTCTATGGTCTCGACGCAGCCACCACTCGCTCGCGCATCGATCGGCTGCTGGCCACTCTTGGACTGACGAAAGGCCGCCGCACCTTCGCGCGCGCCTGCTCGCATGGCATGCGGAAGAAGACGGCCTTCGCGATGGCGCTGCTGCCCAATCCGGCGGCGTTGTTTCTCGATGAGCCCTTTGAAGCTGTCGATCCCGTTACGGCGGCCACCATGGCGAGCATTCTGCGCGATGCCGCTTCCCGTGGCGTCACCGTCTTTCTGACGTCGCACATTCTGCCAATGGCTGCGCGCATCGCTGACCGGTTCGTTATCATCCGCGCCGGCCGCGTTGCTCTGAATGCGGAAGCCGCCGCGCTCGATCGTCCGCTGGAAGAACTCTATTTCGAACTGGCCGAAGCGCCGTCGGCCGATCGTCTCGAATGGCTGGGTCAAACGGAGTGACCGGAACCGGGCGCGTACGAGCTGTTCTCAAATGGCTTGGGCGCGCCGCGAAGCGTAACCGGAAAACGTTCAGCTTTCGCGGCAACAACATTTTCTGCGTAGCCATTGCGATGGCGTTTATGCTCGATACCGCGCTCGCCGGCATCCTCATTGGTCTCATGGCCGTCATTGTGGTGCTGCCGATGAGCTCCGATCCGCTTCGGGCCATCCCGCCCTCGCGTAACGGTCTCTGGCCGCTCGAAGCAGGAGAACGCCGCCTGCTGCGCTTTCTGAGTCCGTTTCTGAATCCGATGACGTGGGCGGTGCTCGGGCTCGCGATCTGGAAGCGCGTCTCCTGGGGCCTGGTTGCATTCGCAGGGGGAATTGTCGCGACTGGGTTCTTCCTCTCGGCCAGATCGCCGGGCCGCGGAACGCTCTGGCGATCGCTGCCGCGGTTTCCTTCGCCACTGAATCAGCTGATCCGCAAGAACCTGCGCGAGATGCTTTCCACTCTCGACTTCGTGACCGCGGCGCTGATCGCTGTTGCGGCCGCCGGCTGGCGCGCCGCCGGGTTGCTCCCGAAGGAGGCTTTCTTTCCGCTCACGTTCGTCGCGATGCTCGCCCTTTCCACGTGTGCTCTTTCGCTGTTTGGACTCGACGGCGCGGCGGGTCTTCGGCGCTATAGCCTGCTGCCTGTGCGTGGGTGGCAGGTACTGCTGGCGAAGGATATTGCTTTTATTCTCATCGCCGTGGTGATCGCGCTGCCGCTCTATATCCCCGGCGCGCTGGGGGCCGCCCTGATCGCCCTTGCCTTCGGTCACCGCACGTCGATCCAGCACATGGACCCGCAGCATCGCTGGCGCTTCCAGACTGCTCCGTCATTCGGCGACGCAATCACTCAGATTGTGACAATGACGATGGCGGGAGCGGCGGTCGCGTATTCGAGCGTTTTGTTGCTGGCGCCGTGCGTGGCGATCTGGGCGATATCGGTCTGGTGGTTTGGGCGTGAGTTCGAGCGCCATTAGCTCAACGCGAATTTGCCGTCGCGCTCCATAACGCGCGCGAATCCAATCTTCGGATCGTGGCCGAAGCTGCATCGCCAGCCTTCCGCCACGGCGCGACCGAATAACTGCGTCTTCGTCTCGATCGTTTCCAGCGGAAACAGATCGAACCCCGCCACCCATGTCGGCGTGATCTGGGCTCCGTACGGCGCAAGGTCGGCAAAATGGCACCACTTGTCGCGCCCATCGCCGACGATCGCCACCATCATGTCGCGATTGTGTCCGGGCGCAACCTGGAGCCGGATTCCGGGCGCGATATCCATATCCCCATCGAGCAAGTGCATTCGCCCGGATTCGACTAACGGTTCGTAATTCACCGCGCGATAGCTGACTGCGTCCCGTGGATTCTGCTCTCGCGCATGCTCCAGTTCGCCGCGCTGCGTCACGTATCGCGCGTTTGGAAATGCGGGGACGGCGCGGCCGTCCGCTAAATCTACCGTGTTGCCGCCGCAGTGGTCCCAGTGCAGATGCGTGTTAATGACGAGGTCGAAAGATTCCGGATCGAAGCCTGCAGCCGCGAGCGAGCCGGCCGCCGAAACATCGGGAGCCATCCGGGTGCGTTCGAGCGCGCGCGGATCGTGGCGCACTCCGCCGCCGGTCTCAATGAGAATGCGCGATTTGCCGTCTTCCACGACGAAGCAGTTGAATCCGGCTTCAATCCGGTTCAGTTCGTCGCTCGTCTGATGCCGCGACCAGAGCGTTTTCGGCACCACGCCGAAGAGCGCGCCCCCGTCCCACCAATAGGAACCGGCGCGAACCAGCGTGATCCGGAAATCGCCGGCTTCAATGGAGGAAACGGAATCCGCGGCCAAATGGATTATCCGTTAGTGGCGAACCAGGCGGCGTCCGCGTTCGAAAAGATCGGCCGCGTCGTCGGCGATCTTGCGTCCGCGATCGTAGAGGTCGCGGCCCTTTTCCATCAGTTCCTTGCCGCTCGCTTCCACGGCTTCGCGGCCCTCGCGGGTCGTTCGATTCAGCATCTTCCGCGTATCCTTACCCGATTTCGGAGCATAAAGCAGGGCGACCGCGGCGCCCAACGCCGCCCCCGCCACGAACCACGCGATTGCATTACCGCCGTTGTCTCTTGCCATAACCCGATAACCTCACCCCCATTCTAATCATTGCCGGGGAAATCGCGAGGATGGGAGGTGCGCGATGACACGGTTGGGCGGGTTCTCATAGACGTGCAGGGTTCCTGCGGCTGAACTCGCCACAGTCCACTGTCTGGATAGAACCTGGAACTGCTCGATCGATTGCATCCGAAATCATAGTCATCCGATGACGGATAATGGGCCAGTTCTGGGCGGTCAAAATGACTATCGCGAGTTGGCGATCCCGGAGGTTTTGCTCATGGACCAGGGTCTGGTCACCTGTCACGAAAACGTCAAAGCGACTATTTTCGGCCGCAGCCAGCAAGTCGCCATTCCTGAGACTGCCCCATCCCATGTATGAGGCGGTGACAAATTCGTGATCGCGAAGAGCCGCGAGACCGGTTCGCAGCTTAAACGGCAGATTGTGATCGAGGAGGACCCTCACCACGAATGTTGTACGTGGTGCGTCTGAGCGTGCTGGACGAGCCGTTCGATCACTTCCACCGAAAGATCAGGATAGTTATCATGGATTTCATCAACAGGGGAGCCAAGCTCAGCATCCTGCACGATCGTATCGGCAAGGATGCGCGTCCCTCGTACGACAGGACGCCCGGAAACTCGACCCGGTACCCGCTCGACGAGTTCGCAGTCCGTCCAGTCGATATAGCTGTCAGAGCCGGTCATACGCGCCTGCTTGTATTTTAGACCTTATTTGCCTGCGCATCCATACGACGCAGCCTCCGCGGGCGGACCGCTCTTATACTCCGGATACTCCGGGAACGAGCACATCGGCAAACTGTGGTCGCCCGCCGTCACCGTCACCGACTTACCTGGCGCTACACCCTTCTCCACCCAGCCAGTAATAATCCCCAGGCGATCGTAAGTATTCGGAACAGGCTGGGACGTCGTATACGACCGGCCGCTCAGCCCATGATCCGTCTGCGGCAGCACGAAGAAGCGCGCGAACGAATCCACGGCCGCGCGGTCCATCTTCGCCAGTACGGACTGGTAATACTCCACCTGCGCGCCCGGCGAGGCCAGCGTATCGTTCGTCCCGATCACCACAATGAGCTTGCCGCCACGCTTCCGGTACGCGCGCAGATCCGGATCCGTCGAATCCAGCATTGCCGAGAGCTCCTTACGCCGTGCGTTGAAGGCTCCGCCCTCCACATAATCGAGCGGATTCGCGGTTACATCGCGCATCAGGAATCCGGTCACTCCCAACACGCCCAGATGGCTGTGCATTGGCGCGTTCTCCGCTGCGCCTTCCTGTCCGCGGAACCGGGCGGGCAGGATCAGCCCGCTGCCGGAAGGGTCGGTATTCGGAAACCACATTCCGAACGTTTTTACGCCGTTCGCGAGCGGCGTTGCGAATGAATACGGCGAATAAACCATCTCGAGCGTGGAGATCTGCCCATCCGTCAGACAGGCCGCCGCGCTCGTATCGGCCGGGTTCGGATCTTTATTGTCCGGACATCGTTTCGCCGCCCACGGATGCCGGCCGCGCGCGCCTTCCTTCACGTCGAAGATCGCGCGGCAGGCCATGTAGTTGTTGATGATCCCGTCCGCGAGCCCATCGAGCGCATCGCACTGCCGCATGAACTCACCGCGGATCGCATTGACCTTCGCGGGCGTGACCCAGTTCGCCTCCGGCTTCTCCTGAAGCCGGATCAGCTCCGGCGCCAGCATCAGCGAAGAGAAACTGACAATCGGAACCTCCGCCGCAATCCCGTCGTAATCGGCCGGAAAACGCTGCGCCACCGTCAGCGCTTCGCGTCCACCCTGCGACGTTCCGAAAAAGTAATTGAACTTCGGCGCAACCCCATACGTTCTTCGGATCAGAACCATCGCCGCGTCATGCGTTTTTTTGAGCTGCATGTAGCCGAGATTGGCGATTGCCTCGTCATTGAGCGTCCAGTCGTTAGGGCCCAGTTGATGTCCCGAATCGCTCCCATATGTCGCGAATCCCTGTTTCAACAGAGAGGGGCCGCCCCGGCTGACGCCCGCCGTGAGCCGCGGAACTACCCCGTTCATGCCGCCTCCGCCAAGCTGGGCGGCGCGTTGCGTCCATACCGCCGGCAACGCTACGCCAAACCGGATCGGCCGCGCCGTCTTGCTTTGATCGACCGGGGCCATGCTTCCTTCGATGGAGCAATACGCCGGCACGCCGCCGGCTTCGGCATGCCACTGGGGCGCCTGCAGCGTCACGCCGGAAATGGGCAGTCCGATTGCGGAAACCGGAATGTCGGATCCCGGCTTCGCCGCAGCGCAATCGGCCTCGTTCAGGGTCTTATCAGCAGGTTGTGCGTGGGCGATTACCGCGCAAAACGAGCACAATACTGCCATTGAAAGGAATCTCACCGCATGCCTCCGTCAGGATGCGATTCTACCGCCTCTCTCTCCGCGCCGGTGTACCCTTGTGTTTGACCATGAAAATGAACGAACTGGCCGCCGCGCTCGGCTGTTCCATCGTGCTCCCGCCCGGCGAAACGGCGGACATCGACATCATCGGCGTACGGGGCCTTGAACACGCCGGACCGGGTTTCGTCACGTTCCTTTCAAACCCCAAATACGCGCCGAAACTGAAGCAGACGCAGGCGAGCGCGGTTCTTGCTACGAAGCCCGTCGAGGGCATTGCGACCCTGATCTCCGCCAACCCGTATCACGATTACGCGCGCGCTCTCGAGCTTTTCTATCAGCCGCCGCGCCCCTCCGTTGCGATCCATCCTTCCGCCGCGATTTCGCGCAGTGCGAAGATCGGCGAGAACGCCTCGATCGGAGCCTTTGTTTCGATCGGCGACGACGTGGTGATCGGCCGGAACGCGGTCCTCCATCCGCACGTCGTGATCTACCCGGGCGCGGTGATCGGCGACGATTTTACGGCCCACTCGCATGCGGTCGTGCGGGAATTTTGCCGGGTCGGAAACCGGGTGCTGCTGCAGAACGCCGTCGTGATTGGCGGCGATGGCTTCGGCTTCGCGAAACGCGCGGACAGGACGCACCACAAAATTGTTCAGTCAGGCGTCACGGTCATCGAAGACGATGTCGAGATACAGAGCCTGACCTCGATCGACCGCGCATCCATGGGCGAAACGCGCGTCAAACGCGGCGCCAAGATCGATAGCCTGGTGCAGGTCGGCCACAATTGCGTGGTAGGGGAAGATAACATCATCTGCGCTCAGACAGGGCTCGCCGGCAGTAGTGTGCTGGAGAAAGATGTTCTTCTTGCAGGCCAGGTCGGCGTATCGGGTCATCTCACCATTCACGAAGGCGCCACGGTTTACGCTCAGAGCGGCATTGGGGGTGATGTGCCCGCAAAGGCTCGTCTCTCCGGATCGCCCGCATTCGACGCATCCGACTGGCTCCGCGCGATCACCGCCTTTCAGAAATTGCCTGAGATCCTGCGCGATGTCCGCGAACTGAAGAAGGCCGCCCAAAAAGATCATGCCTGAAAATCCGACAGCGGACTCACGCCCGCTTCTCGCTTATAAGAATGAGCCGTTTCTCCAGAGTCCGGACGCCCGTCCGCTCCGGATCATTTCCGAGTATCTGGAACCGCTGTCTCACCTCCGCAGACAGCGCATCCGCGACACAGTCGTTTTTTTCGGCTCCGCGCGCATCCATGAGGATGGCCCTCTGGGACACTATTACCGGGACGCCCGCGCGCTTGCCGCGCTGGTGACTACCTGGGCCAAGACCTTTCGCGAGCGCACGTACCGCTTCGTGGTTTGCTCGGGCGGCGGCCCCGGCATCATGGAAGCCGCCAACCGCGGGGCTTCCGACGCGCGCGGCAAAAACATCGGGCTGAACATCGGCCTGCCGTTCGAGCAATTTCCAAACCCCTACATCACCCGGGAACTGAGCTTCGAATTCCACTACTTCTTCATG
>CAZWTH010000361.1:0-19271 GCA_964636715.1 uncultured Solibacteraceae bacterium
AACACCTCGAAGAAGCTCAGCCGCGGCCCGCCCTTCGCCACGGTGAGTGAATAGATCTGCATCTCTCTCGTCTCGCGATGGTATTTCATCCGGAAGCGGCTGGAGAGCATCGATTCCCAGTAGGGCCGCAGTTCGATATCGCTCAGATCTTTCGTGGTGCCGGTGGTTGCCTGGAGGTCGTACTTATCGGTTTCGATCCAGTCCGGGGCGCCTTCGATTTGCGAAGCACGGACTCCGAATGCCTGCTGGATCATGGAGCTGGGCGTGATGTTTTCCGCCATCACGTGGCCGGGATTGGTCCGTTCGCTGGAGCGATGCGCGCCGGTGTTGTTGTGGCGAATGGAGACGACATCGAAGGACTGCGCCCCGAGGGTACCGGCCACCAGAATTGCGAGACAGAGAAATTGGCTCTTCATTCCGCGTTACCCAATGACCGGATTCGCCGCGCTGATCCCCCCGCGCCATATTCACTGCTTGAGAATTTCCATCATGTAATCCATGGCGTCTTTGTTATCGCGCATCCCCGCCAGCCGTTCCACGATCTTGCGCTTCATCTGCGGATCGGTTTCTTTCCGGGCCAGATCCACCAGGGTTTTCGCATCGCGGCGGTCCCGCAGGCCATCGATGATGGCGGATTTTGCTGACGCATCCACGGTTGGATACATTTCCAGCAGTCCATCGAGCGGAGCATTGCGATTATTGGCGAGGGTGCGAATGGCGCGGTTCCGCAGATCGGCGTCTTTTTCCGTCTTCGCGATGTTCAGCAGCGAGTCCCATGCCCGCGTGTTGGAAAGCGAATCGATGATCGTCCCCTTCACCCGCGCATCGCTCACCGTTCCGTAAATACTGCCGAGCTGCTGCTGCGAATCCTTCGATCCCGATTGCCCGAGATAGCGGATGGCCTGCAACTGGAGATCGGGATTGCCGCCGCCCTTGGCGTAATCGCTCAGAAGCTGCTGGGCGCGCGGCGACCGGCTCTGCGTCAGAACAAACAGCGCATTCCGCTTCACATTGGGAGGGCTGCTGCCTTTGAGAATGTTTTCAATCAGCGGCACCGCCCGCTCCGGGTCCGCGTTCATCAGGCTGTTGATCGCCAGGAGCTTCAGGTCATCGTTCGATTCCTGCGCCGGCGAGATCGGCTGCCCGGAGCTTTGCTTCACTTCGGTTTCGAGCGCCTGCGCGTCATTCAGCCATGCGCTCTGCGGATAATCGCGGTGCAGTTGCGTCAGTGTGGAGAGCGCCTCATCCTTTTTCCCGGCGCGGTTCAGCGCGTAGGCTTTCCAGTAGAGCGCTCCATCCGCGCGGCTCGATTTGGAATTAATGACCTGGTCGAAACGGATCACGGCTTCGTCATAGTGATGCTGATCGAGCGCGCGCGTGCCCGCGTCGTATTCGCCATCTCCGCGGCCAACGAAGATGCGCATCGCTTTCGGACCGTCGGGTCCGCTGGGCGGCAAGGGAGGCTTCGGCGCCTGCAGAAAGGCCATATCGCCGAGCTTCATGTCGAGATTGGCAAGCTTCTGCTGCAGGTTTATATCGAGATCGACGTTGGCGCGGGATTTCAATTCGTCGAGATTGATGTTGATATCCGGCATGGAACTGAGCCGGTCCTGCGCTTCGCGAAATTTTTCCTCGGCCCGCGCCATGACGTCATCCATGTCGATGGACCTCATTTTTTCCGCGGCTGCGGCCATCTTGTCCTGGATCTGTGCCATCTTGTCCGGGGAGAACGCGTCGCTGTCGGCGATCGACTTCGCCTGGGCTTCGGCCGCCGCAACCTGGTCAGCCAGATCGCTCTGCAGCGCCACTGCGGGTGGCGCCGGCGGAGCCGGGGCCGCCGGAGGCGCCTGGCAAAATGCCGGCGCAGCCAGCGCGGCCATCAGCACAGCCTGTGAATAGAACTTCATAATTTCCGCTCCTCGTTGCGTAGATTCGATTCGACGACCCGCACCTTGAACAGCAGCGAATCGGATTCAATCCGGTCGCGCAGCGCGAGTACTTCATTGCCGGTTTTGCTGTCCGGCGTGTGAGCCGCTTCAATCAGGAAGCGCTCGGTTTCGTCCAGAAAATTCGTGGTCTGCGTTTCGCCCTGCGCCGCCAGCGACTGGCGTACCAGACGGCTTTCCTTCACAAGCTCCGCGGCGCGGTCGCGATTGGCCGCGAGCGAAACCGGCGTGTCGCCCGAATTGACGATTTCCGTCATCAGGATCTGCACGCGGTCCAGATGGTCCGCCGCCGCGATGGCGAGAATGTTCTCCCGCGCCTGATCGGAAAGGCCCGCGAGTTCGACCGGCGCCGTAGGCCGCGAGTACCGGCCGGCCAGGAACACGGCGGCCAGCAGTACGGCGACTCCCGCCGCGGCCGTCAGAACGCGGAGCGGACGGCCGGTGAACCATGTTCGCCATCCGGAAGGTTGCGGATGTGTTTCCATCGCGGGAACCAGCCGCAGCCACACGTCGTGCCCGAACTCGGGCGAACGTTCCGGAACCGTCCACTGATTGCAGACGTTCAGCGTCTGCTCCAGCGATTCGGCCGCCGCCCGGCAATCCGCGCATTCCGCCAGATGGGGCTGCGCGAACTCCGCCGCGCCCGGTTCTCTGTAATACGCGAGGATCAGATCTTCCTCAGTCAGATGCTTCATACGTGACATTCCAAAGCCCGGCGGAGCTTGCGCACCGCGCGGAAAATACTATGCCGCGCCGCGCCGGCCTGCACGCCCAGCGCGCTCGCGATTTCTTCGATTCCCAACCCTTCGTAATGGCGCAGTACAAACGCCATTCGTTCAATCTCGCTCAGCGAAGCCAGCGCAGGCTCCAGATCGGCGCTGGCCTGGGCGCTTCTCGCCATGCGCTCGGGAGAGGGCTCATCCGACGCCAGCCCGCGAAACGGATCGTGCTCCTCGTCATCCCCGGACCCGCCCGGCCCAGGCTGCCACCGATTGCGCGCCCGCAGGAAATCCACCGTCCGGTTGGCGCAGATGCGATGCAGCCAGGTGCCGAACGACGCGCGGCCATCGAACCGCTTGATTTCCCGCCACGCCCGGAGAAAAGTTTCCTGAACCATATCTTCCGCGTCCGTTTCATTGCCCGTCATTCGCCAGGCAAGCCGGAAGACAGCAGTAGCATGGCGCTCTACGAGCACCTGAAAGGCGTCGCTGTTTCCACCGCGAGCCTGCTCCAGGGCAACATCCTCGCCATAGTTCATCCGGCTGTCAGTTTAGACTGAACCGCCGGTTCCGTGTTAGCCAGGAAGGTGGAAATTCAGTTGGCGGAGGGTTTTCGGGCCCGGTCGAGCACAATTATGTCCCGCGGGGCCTTTTTCGATTCGACTTTGAGGCCAAGCTGGTCCTGCAGGGCGGAGAAGAGGGAGACGGCCGAGGCGTCCGCCGGCCCGCCGGGCGTATCCGGCGTCCAGGTCAGGGTGAAGTCGAAGCCGCCGGTCAGGCCGGTCTCGTCGAGCACAGGCCGTCCCAGGGCGCCGGTCAGTGAGGACGCCAGCGAGCCCATGGATGCCTTCTGGCCGACCAGTTTTCCGGGCGCGGGACGGCTCAGGTACGGTCCGGCCGCCCCGCCCGGGCTGAGCTTTGGGCCGTTCTTCCCGGTCTGGAGCGAGTAGACCGTCATCTCCTTCTGCTCGTGGTGAAGCTGGACGCCGAATCGGTCGGCCAGTAATTGCTGGAAGAGCTGGTCCTGTTGTTGTTTGCTGAGAGAGTCCGCGCCCTCCACCTTCGCATTGATATCGTAGCGATCGGAGCGGATCCAGCCGGCGTTTTCGAGCGATGGCGCGACTGAGAATTCCTCATCGCGGACGTGATACGCCATGGCGATCATTTGAGCCAGGTTCAGTCCGTCCACCGTCAAAGTGCGCCCGTTCGCGGAGAATCCCATGCCGAAGCGATTGTTGTTGGGATCTGCCGGCCGGATGGAGGCGGCATCGAAAGCCGCGCGCGGCTGGGCTCCGAGAAGAAGCGCGATCGCCAGGCATGCGGGGAGTCGACAGAAGTTCATGACCCTTATGACTGGCCTGGGGCGCGAAATGTTGGGAAAAAAGATAGGGCCGGCGCAACTGGGGAAAAGCTGCGCCGGCCTTTACTGGAGCGCGGCGACGGGTTCACCGCGCTTAGTTTGAAGCGGCCGCTTTTCCCGCGCAAGCGGGAGGGGAAGCAATGGAGGGGGTATTGCTAAAGCCCGCGGCCGTGTTCACTGTTAATGACGCAGCACAGGCGGCGCAGGTTAGTAAAGGTCTGTAACGTATCGCGACATTCCGTACATCTTTGTCAGCGTATTTCGCGGCGCCTCGTTTCGATTGATACCTTATAAGAGCTATGAAAGCTCTCGCTCTTCTCGCCTTCGCGTTAACGCCCGTGCTCTCCGCGCAAATTGTTTATGTGGGAGCGTACACTAATCCCGGCGGCGCCAAAGGCATCAACGCCTTTCGATTCGATTCCGCCACAGGGAAGCTGACTTCGCTGGGGCTGATGGTGGAGACGACGAGTCCGAGCTTTCTGGCTATCGCGCCGAATGGCAAGTTTCTATACGCCGTGAATGAAATGGACACGTTTCAGGGGCAGAAGGGCGGCGCGGTTTCCGCGTTCTCCATCGATCGCGCGACCGGCAAGCTGACGTTCCTCAATCAGGTGGCGTCGAAAGGCGCGGCGCCGTGCCACATCGCGATCGATCCAACGGGCAAGGCGGCGCTCGTCGCGAACTACAACAGCGGCAATTTCTCTTCATTCCCGATTCATGCCGATGGCAAGCTCGGCGAGGCTGCGAGCGTCATGCAGGATACAGGCAGCGGACCGAACAAGGCCCGGCAGGCCGAACCGCATGCGCACGAAATGGTGATTGCCGATAAGCTCGTGCTCGGCGCCGATCTCGGCACGGATCACATTCAGCGTTTTCATCTGGACGCCGCGAAGGCCGTTCTGTCGCCCGCCGATCCTCCTTTTGTGGCCACTGCGCCGGGTTTCGGGCCGCGCCACATGGTGATCTCGCCCGATAAGAAGTTTCTCTTCGTGGTGAGTGAGATTAAAGGCGAAGTGGAAACTCACGCGTACGATCCGGCGACGGGTCCGGGGAAGATTCTTTCGACCGCCGCCGGGCTTCCCGCTGATTTCAAGGGCCAGAACACCGCGGCCGAGATCATCCTGAACGCGAAAGGGACGACGCTCTATACGTCGAATCGCGGACATAATTCGATCGCCGTATTTTCCGTGGATACGAAGACGGGCGCGCTCAGGCTGACGGCCAACGTCCCCACCGGCGGCAAGAACCCGCGGTATTTCACGCTCGATCCTTCCGGCAAGTTCATGCTGGTCTGCAATCAGGATTCGAATAATATCGTGATCTATAAAGTGGACCAGAACACCGGCGCGCTCACGGCGACGGGCGACACGGTATCGAGCGGAGCGCCGGTCGATCTCGCGTTTCTGAAGTAGCGGCGCTGGTTTCGTGATGCAGGTCGAGATCGCGAAACGAAAAGACGGCGCGGGCGTGCTGCGCTGCATTCGCGATGACGGTTCTGTTACCTGGCAGAAGCAGACGGAGCGTCATGCCGCTTATTTCGCGCTGCACGATCTGACGCATTTTGCCGTCGAAAGCGTGCTGAGCTACCGCCGGGGATTCTTTGGGCTGCTGAGCGAAGGCTGGGATCTCGATGACACGACCGGGAAAGGCGCGAAAGGTCCGCTGCCGGCGGAAGCGGGCGAGGTGGAAGGAATTGTCGGCCAGTTCTTCATGGAGCAGGCCAGCGGCGCGCGGTGGACCGCGGAGGAGTTCTGCGATTCGATTTCGCGGAAGCTCACGGAAGAGGAGCTGGCTCGCGTACGGCGCCGCAGAAGTGAGCTGTTTGCGGCATGGCGCGCGGTTGAGCCGGGCAGTGTGTTAAACCTGAACTTTCCCTCATGAAACCTCTTCAGATTGCCGTTCTCGGCATTGATCATCGTCATAGTTTCGGCATGCTCGGCGGTATGCTGGCGGCGGGCGCAACATGTAAGGCCTGGTGGACGGAGGGAACGCCGGCGACCCTCGCGGGCTTCGTGAAGCGATTCCCCGATGTGCCGCGCGCGGCGACTATGGACCAGATTCTGGATGATCCTTCGATCGAGCTGGTGCTGATTGCGGCGATCCCGTGCGATCGCGCCGATCTGGCGATCCGGTGTATGGAACGCGGCAAGGACGTGATGCTGGATAAGCCTGGCTGCACCACGCTCGAAGATCTCACCCGCATTCGTGCGGTGGTGGAGAAGACTGGACGGATTTGGTCGGTCGATTTTTCAGAACGGTTCGAAGTGCCGGCGGTGATCAAGGCGGAAGAACTGGTGAGGGCAGGGGAGATCGGGAAGGTAGTGCAGACGGTCGGGATCGGGCCGCATCGTCTGAACCGGGCGCTGCGCGATAGCTGGTTTTTCGATGAGAAGAAGTACGGCGGGATTCTGTGCGATATCGCTTCGCATCAGGTGGATCAGTTCCTGGCGTTTACGGATTCGAAGGACGCGGAGATTGTCTCGGCGTCGGTGGGGAATTTCGCGAACCCCGGCGATCCGGGGCTGCAGGATTTCGGCGAGATTCTGCTGCGGAGCGGTGACGCGCAGGGCTACATCCGCGTCGATTGGTATACGCCGGACGCCTTGCAGAACTGGGGCGACGGGAGATTCTTCCTGCTGGGGACGGAAGGCTATATCGAACTGCGTAAATACGCCGATATCAGCGGCCGCGAGGGCACGGATCATCTGTTCATCGTCAATAAAACGCGCAACGAGTACTTCGATTGCTCGAAAATCCCGCTGACGTATTTCGAGCGGCTGGGGAATGACGTCAGGAACCGGACGGCGACTGCGATGACGTTTACGCATGCGGCGACGGTAACGGAACTGGCGATCAAAGCGCAGGCGATGGCGGCGCGGCGCGGTTACCTGCAGCGATCGTGAAGGACCCGGCCCACAGCTGGCCGACAACTCCCCCGGAGTTCACAAGGGCGCTCCAGCGACCCAGACACCTGGGTGCAGTGGAGAATGCCGGTCTTTCGCGTTTTAATGTATTTGATCGCTGACTTCCAAAATTGTCGCCGTTCGCTGACTTTGCTACAATGTCATTGTAAGCTGACATTTCGGGGATCGACAAAGCTATGCGCATTCGTACTCCAACTGATTTAGGCGCCGTCATCCGCGATCACAGGAGAAAACGCCAGCTCGATCAGAAATCGCTCGCGGCCAGGGTCGGGGTCAGCAGGCAATGGATCATTGAAGTCGAAAAGGGCAAACCCGGCGCTGAAATCGGGCTCGTCCTGCGCACGATAGAAGCGCTTGGGATCAACCTGGAGGTAGAAGAGACCAGGAAGGTGACAACCCGGAGAATCCCGCCCTCGGTGGACATTGACGCGATCATCACTGCCGCACGCCAGAGAAGGAAATGACCAACGAACTCATAGCTGTCCTTGACGGGACGGAGATGGGCCTGGTCACTCGCGATAAAAGAGCGAGACTGTCCTTCACATATAACGAGGAATGGCGTAACGGGGAGAACGCGTATCCGCTTTCCCTTTCCATGCCGCTGGCCCTGACGCAGCATGCGCACGCCCGCATTGATCCGTTTTTGTGGGGCTTGCTTCCTGACAACCAGATGGTCCTGGACCAGTGGGCGCGGAGATTCCATGTCTCCGCACGGAACGCTTTCAGCCTGATTTCCGTCGTTGGAGAAGATTGCGCGGGAGCGGTTCAGTTCCTGCGCCCTGAGCGGCTGGACGCCATAGCCGGCGGCGCACGGACGGCAATCGAATGGCTCAACGAAGCCGATGTCGCTGAACGCTTACGAATTTTGCGGGAAGACCACTCGGCATGGCGGCTTGCTCGCGACACGGGCCAGTTCAGCCTGGCCGGAGCACAGCCTAAGACCGCGCTTCTGTTGCAGAACGGCAGGTGGGGTATTCCGTCAGGCCGGGTTCCAACGACGCATATTCTCAAGCCTCCGTCTGGTGAGTTCGCAGGCCACGCCGAGAACGAGCACTTTTGTCTGGAACTGGCGCGCGCTTTGGGGCTTCCCACGGTCGATTCCCGAATCATGCATTTTCAGGATGAAGTCGCTATCGTCGTTGAACGATACGATCGGGTCCGCACCGAACGAGGTCTCCGCCGGGTGCACCAGGAAGATATCTGTCAGGCGCTCGGGATTCTTCCCACGAGCAAGTATCAGAACGAAGGCGGGCCGGGCATCCGCGACATAGTCCGACTGCTAAGAACCTGGTCTGCCGATCCGGCGGAAGATGTTGACACATTCCTCGATTCTGTTGCGTACAATTGGCTGATCGTCGGCACGGACGCGCACGCTAAAAACTACTCCCTGTTGATCGGATCCGGAGGCCGTGTGCGTCTCGCGCCTCTATACGATTTGGCCAGCGTCTTCCCCTATCCCCGGATCGATATTCAGCGCGTCACGCTCTCAATGAAGCTCGGCGGCGAATACCGCTTTCGCAATATCCAACTCCGTCACTGGCGCAGGCAGGCTGAAGAGCTCGGAGTCGATGCCGGCGCGCTCGTTCATCGAGTGGACGATCTGGCGGCACAGTTGGCGGATCACGTCCCGGATGTTGCGCGCAGGATGACGGAAGAAGGGCTCACTCACCCTCTTATTCGCCGCCTCGCCGCGAGGCTCATCACGCGTACTAAGGCATGCCGTAAGGTATTACGTGGCCAGATCGGCTAACGCGAGTGGCCATGTGATTTCAGACGGAAACACCGGGCGACTCACGTCTTGCGCCGAGACGGGCGCGACGAGATCGTAACAAGACGCAAAAATCGCAGAAAACAGTTAAGTCCGCACTTCAGTCACGGCAATTTTCGCCAATCCCCTCTGTGATTTGAGGCCTCCGGCCGGTGCGGCTCCTGTTAGTATTAGCCGAATGATGGAAGACGATTTTCGGACCTGACCGCGCGACGACGGGTGGCCCCAAACGAGGAAAAGCAAAAACGAACCCACGAAGCCACGAAGTTGAACATTCCAAAGGGATTTCGTCAAAAAAAACGAACCCATTTCGATCGAACGACCCCAGAACGGACCCTCTTCCCACCCACGAACCCAGGTGTGGAGCGGCCCGGCCCATGTAGCAGTTCCCCCGCGATTGTCCCCGCCAAGGGCCTCCGGTCGCCTGATCTTTGACAATCGAACCCTGACAATCTGCTTTCACGCTCAATCGCGCCCACCACATTCCAGGGACCCGCCCATTCAGGCGGGTCCCCACACCGTCGGCGCATTTTCGAAAATCACGTCTGAACCCGCGCCAAACGTTATCCTGAAACTTCCATGCTGGCCGCTGCGATTCCAACCCGTCCCGCCTCCGATGAAACGCAGATCCTCGGCCTTTTGGGCGGGCTGCTGGTGCTCGCCTTCTTTTCGAATCGCGTCTCAAAAATCTCCCGCATTCCCGACCTGCTGATTCTGATGCTCACCGGCGTCATATTAGGGCCGGTGCTGGGCTGGCTCCAGATACCCGACCTCTCCACTTTCACCGAATACCTCGGTACTCTCGCGCTCATCCTCATCCTCTTCGAAGCCGGCTCCGAGATCCGGCTCAGAGAGACGCTTCGGCATTTTCCTCCCGGCGTTCTCTTCGCAGTACTCTCCTTCGGCACGAGTTTCACCGCGGTGGCGTATGCGGGCAAATGGCTGCTCGGACTCTCCGCCCACAACTCGCTCCTGCTCGGCGCCGTACTCGGCTGTGTCAGCGGCACTGTAGTGATCCCGGTCCTGCAGCAACTCGAGATCCGCGGACCCATCGCCGTCGTCCTGATTCTGGAGGCCGCGCTCGGCGATGTCATCGGCGTCATCACCGTGGGCAGCCTCACGGCGATCGCCGAAGGCGACCCGCTCATGAGCGGACTCCTGAAAGGCCTGCTCACGCGAACTTTCGTCGCTATCGTGGCGGCGGTCATCGCGGGCTTCCTCTGGTCGCGCGCCCGCTGGCGCTTTCGTGCGGACCGGTTTGGGAGCGTTCTCAACGTCGGAGTTGTGTTGGTGGTTTACGGGGGGACGCGCCTGATCGGCGGCAGCGGATTGCTCGCCGTCCTGGCCTTCGGCCTGACGCTCGCGAACACCACGAGGAAGAACGAACCTCCTGCGGAAGAGACCGGTGCGCTGGTATTTCATTCGGATCTGAGTTTTCTCGTCCGATCGTTCTTCTTCGTCTTGCTGGGCGCCTCGGTTGAATTGATCGGCCGCGCTTACATTGTGGCGATCCTCGCCATTCTCGCCGGCCTCGTGATCGCCAGAATCGCATCGGTGCTGGCTCTGCGCCTGACCAGCATGCGTACCATGAGCAAGGCGGAGCGCGAACTTCTATCAGGCTTACTGCCCAGAGGCCTCGTGAATGCCGTCCTCGCCATCCAGGTCGCGGGTCGCGTACCTGCGCTGGACTTCCTCCCCGCAATGACGTTCACGGTGCTTGTGGTGACCAACCTGCTGATGGTTTTCGCGACCTGGCGCAGCCGGCCGAAAGACGGTTCTTCGCACGCTTCCATAGGTCATGCGATTCAAGCCTCCGCCAAACGGGCCTGAAATAGCCCCGTGGTGTGTCTCCTATCACAGAAAGGGGATATAGTCCAGTACTCCGCAGGACCAGGTTGCCGTTCGTTAGCCTTGAACCCTATCCCGGGATACCGGTAAACATTAAATCACGCGCTGTGAAAATGTTTTACATTAGCGCGGGAATTACTAAGAATCCTGCTTTCATATCTGCATAAATCGAGGGAGGGTGAATGGCTGTAGCTGATGTTTCCGTCGCACATTCCGGACCGGAAGTCGCGCTTCGCGTGCCCAGCGGGCTTACGCTCAAGTGCTCGCTGTTCGGCCTGGATCAGGGGAAAATGCATGTCCGCAATGACCTCTGGATTGAACCCGAATCGCGCGTCCGCGTCGAATTCGGTCATCTCAAATTTTCCGGAGTCGTGACTTATTGCATTCGAAAAGACGGCCACTACAGTACGTGCATCGATCTCATGCCCGGTCATGAGGAGCGCCGCGAACCGCGCCTTTCCATCCAGCGCGGCGGCCACGTCACCGCTCTCGGCGGTGGAAGGCGGTCGGCCGGCGCGCCCGGCGTGCTTCTTGACCTGGCTGTTTCCGGAATGCGGGTCCATGTTCCTTACGAAGTCACTCCCGGCACGATGATCTTCGTCGAAATGGAGACCGAACTCGTCGCGGGCGAAGTTCGACGCTGCACGAAAGCAGCCAACGGCAACTACGAAGCGGGCGTTGCTATCACGGACGTTCTGACGACGCGCGGCGCCGGAATCCACAGCCGCAGCGTGCTCCACAAAGCGCGCATGCGGATGGCCCACGCCATTCTGGGAAAGGGGATGGAGCAGCCGGCGAATTTTGTGTAACGCCGCTGAGATAACCCCATGGACTTCTGCAGAAAAGAAATGCGATGGCCCTGCGATCCACGAATTGTACGGGCGCACCTCGATGCATACGATGAACCCATCGCCGCCGAAATGGTGGAGGTTTCAAGAACCGGCGTCCAGCTGCATGTACCGGCGCCGATTCCGGTCGGTGCGCTGGTCACCATCGAAGTCGGACACACCGTCGTTCTCGCCGATGTACGGCATTGCGACCCCAGTCCGAAGGACTACTACACCGTTGGCCTGCACACCTGCGACGTGCAGGGCGATTGATTATCGAATTGATCAGCGCTTTTCGTCGCGCTTGTGCCAGTCTTCCCGGTAAAGGTCGAAATGCACATGCTCGCGCGGATGCGCCGCGATGAAATCTTCGTTCAGCGTCACCCCTAAGCCCGGCGTATCGGGCAGGCTGAAATAGCCATCCACTACTTCCGGATACTTCACGACCGCGCCCTTCACCCAGGCATCCGCGAAATCATTGAAGTGCTCCTGAATCTTGAAATTCGGGGTACACGCCGCCAGATGGAGGTTCGCCGCCGTCGCCACCGGGCCGCAGACATTGTGCGGCGCCATCAGCATGTAATAAGACTCCGCCCACGCCGCCAGCTTGCGGGCTTCGGAAATACCGCCGAAATGCGAAAGATCGATCTGGACAATGTCGCATGCCTGGAGCTCGAATAATTCGCGGCACTCCACACGGCTGTGGATGCGCTCGCCGGTCGCAATCGGCGTATGCGTCACCGCCTGCGCCACTTTCTTCAGCGCGGCCAGATTTTCCGGCGGGACCGGTTCTTCAAACCAGCCTGGACGGAACGGCGCCAGATCGTTCGCAATCCCGATCGCCACCGCCGGATTGAACCGGCCGTGCATTTCTACAAAGATGTCGAAATCCGGGCCCACAGCGTCGCGCACCGCTTCCACCAGTTCGATCGACCGCATGCGTTCCTTACGGTCGAGCTCATAAAATCCCGCACCGAACGGATCGAGTTTCGCCGCCTCGTAGCCGCGCGCAACCACCGCCTTCGCCGCTTTCGCAAACTCCTGTGGCGTGCGTTCCACCGTGTACCAGCCGTTCGCGTAGGCCTTAATTTTTTGCCGCACCGCGCCGCCCATCAGCCGGTAGACCGGCAGGTTCAGCGCCTTGCCCATAATGTCCCAGCAAGCCATCTCGATCAGAGAGATGCCGCTCATCGCGATCTCGCCCGCGCGGCTGTAATCGTTTCGCCGCATCGTATCGACGATCAACTCGCGGTCGAACGGATCTTTCCCGACCACGTGCCGCGGCGCGGCTTCCGCCAGATATCCGAGCAGTGCGTCCGTGTTGTTGATCATGCGGACTTCGCCGACGCCGGTAAGCCCATCATCGGTCTCAACCACGACAAAGGTCAGATTGCGCCAGGGGGTGCCCAGCACCAAAGGGCGAACATTCGTGATTTTCATTTATGTTATTCAGATTACAGGATGCCAGCCGAGCAGCGTATAGTGCGTCAGAGTACGGATTGCGCCGCCAAATACTTACTATCCTTTACGGGAATGGAATATTACTTACGATACACTTGAAAACATGAGGGTTCTCAGTTTCGCATCGCCCTCGTAGTGTACCAGCAAAACAGTTTTTAAGCAGCCGCGCCGGGCTTCTGAGACCGGGTGGCTCGAAGTGTATCTGAAATCAAATCGAATTCCATGCGTCATTTATCTGATAGAAAGCTAAGCTTTTTTGCAATTCTCGCGGCCGTGGCCGCCCTTGCTTTGCCGCAGCTTCACGCGCAAACCTCTGGAACCCTGAAAGGCACCGTCACTGATCCGTCGGCCGCCGTCGTCCCCAATGCCGATGTTCACGTGACCGGCGCCGGCGGGCAGGCTCACGACGCCAAAACCGACGGGAAAGGCCAATACACGGTCGCCCTGCCGGCTGGGCAGTACAGCATCCAGGTCACCTCGCCCGGCTTCGTCACAGCCACCAAACCGGACGTGGCTGTTGCGAATGGCCAGGCCACTTCGCTCGATATCGCTCTCGAAATCGCGGTCTCCGCGGCGCAGGTGGATGTTTCCGCCAGCGGCGTTGGCGCTGTTGCGGTTGACCCGTCGCAGAACTCCTCGGCGATCGTTCTCGATCAGTCCGATCTGAATGCGCTGCCCGACGATCCCGACGATCTCGCCCAGCAGTTGAGCTCCATGGCGGGCCCTTCCGCCGGCCCGAATGGCGCGCAGATTTTCGTCGATGGCTTCAGCGGCGGCCAGTTGCCTCCGAAGAGCTCGATTCGCGAAATCCGCATCAATTCGAATCCTTTCGCCTCCGAGTTCGATAGCCCCGGTTTCGGACGCATTCAGGTTTTCACGCGCCCCGGTACGGATAGCTATCACGCCGGCGCTTTCTTCACCTACGGCAACCATGCGCTCGATACGCGCAATCCGTTCGTCAACGGCGACATGCCGAACTATGACAACCGGCAGATCTCCGGCAACGCCAGCGGCCCGCTCGGTAAGCACCTCTCCTGGTCAATGGACGTCGGCGAGCGAAAATTCAACACGGCGCAGCTCATCAACGCCATCGTACTGGGCCCCGCTCCAACGTACACGCCCACCACCTTTAACCAGACCTTCGCAACTCCCTCCACGAACCTCCAGATCAACCCGCGGCTGGACGTTGCGCTGAACAACAACAACACTCTGGTACTTCGTTATTTCCGCAGCACCGGATCGAACGAAGGCGGCGTGGGGAACTTCAGCCTGCCCTCGCAGGTGAGCTACGGAACCAGCCGGTACAACACGGCCCAGATCACGGAAACGATGGTGATCGGAACCAAGTCCGTGAACGAAATTCTCTTTCAGATTAACGATTCGCGGAACAATTCCAATGCCTCCGGATTTGGCGGCCCCACCATCAACGTGGCGAGCGCATTCACCGACGGCGGGAACACGGCGGCCAACTACAACCGCAACCGCCAGTACGAGCTGACGGAATCGAATACGATTACCCTGGGCCCGCACACGCTGAAGCTGGGCGTGCGCGCCCGTCAGGTTGAGCTGCGGACGCAGTCCAGCTCGAACTACAACGGCACCTATACCTTCACTACGCCGCAAAACCCGGCCGCCCCATGCCTGTCGGGCTACGACAATCCCACCTCGATTGACGTTTATCAGCAGACAAAGCTCATGCTCGATCAGGGGAGCACGATGCAGGAGATTCTGGCCGCGGGTTGCGGACCGACGTCTTATTCGCTCAACCAGGGGCCGAGTCAGTTCGGGAAGAACCAGTTTGACGCAGGCATTTTCGCGCAGGACGACTGGCGCGTGCGCCCCAACTTCACCCTGAGCACCGGGCTGCGTTATGAAATGCAGACCAATGTGAGCGATCATCTGGATCTCGCTCCGCGCGTTGCGATCTCCTGGGCTCCTGGCGGCAAGCAGGGCAAGCAGAGCAAGACGGTGCTGCGCGCCGGCTCCGGTCTCTTCTATACGCGCTTCCCGCTGAACGATATTCTCAATACCTACCGCTACAACGGCTTCGGTCAGTCAAACTACGACATCAGTTCCGCGTCCGCCAAAAACGATCCGGCCGCGTTGGCGCGCGCCCTGCAGGTGCTGGCCTACTTCCAGACCCCCACGGGTTTCCCGGACACGAGTCTTCTCCAGGCATCCAGTCAGTCCATCGACAGGCTGGACGCCAATCTGCGCAGCTCCTACATGATTCAGTCGGCTGCGTCCATCGAGCGTTCGCTGCCCGGCCGCACCACAGTGACCGTCAACGTGACCGATTCCCGCGGTGTTCACGATATGCGCGAGCGGCAGATTAACGCGCCGATCAACGGAGCTCTTCCCTATCCGGGACAGGGCTACATCTATCTCTACGAAGATTCCGGAATGTATAAGGAGCTGCAGGTGGTGACGAGCGCGAACACTCGCGTCAACAGCCATATTTCGCTCAACGGCTTTTATTCGTGGAGCGATTATCACTCCAACACGAACGGCCTGCTGAGCGACCAATACAACGCCTCGCTCGATTGGGGCCGCGCGCCGGTTCCGGCGAACCGTGTGAATATCTTCGGTACCGTCGGCCTGCCGATGGGTTGGACCGGCTCGCCGATCTTCTCTTATAACTCAGCGTCACGCTTTAACATCACGGACGGGTACGACTTCAACGGCGACGGCGTGAATAACGACCGTCCCGCCTTCGCAGCGCCCGGAGCGGATTGCAACGTCTCCACAATCAAGTGCACGGCGTTTGGTAATTTCAACATCGATCCGAAACCCGGCGACACGATCATTCCGATCAACTACGGCGCCGGCCCCAGCCAGTGGCGCGTCGACCTTCGCCTGAGCCGCAACTTTGGCTGGGGTGAAAAGAAGGGCGCGGGCGGCGACCCGCAGGGCGGCGGACGTGGTGGTCCTGGCGGCGGATTTGGCGGCCCCGGCGGCGGCGGTGGCGGACCTCGCGGTGGCGGCGGTGGCCCGCGCGGCGGCTTCGGCGGACCTGGTGGCGGTTTCGGTGGCTTCGGCACAGTTGGCGGCGTTGCCCACAAGTACACGCTCGGCCTCACGATCCAGGCGACGAACATCTTCAATCACGTCAATCTGGCGAATCCGATCGGCAGCCTGAACTCGCCGGTCTTCGGCCAGTCGCTCAACTCCGTGAGCTTTGGGCAGGGCCTCGGTGGCGGCGGCGTCACGGGAAACCGGCGCATTCAGTTCACCCTCCGCTTCAACTACTAACGCTCGATAGCACCGGAAGAGGCGTTCGGATTCTCACGAATCCGGACGCCTTTTCCCATTTCCGGGAGACAATGGAGGGAGTGAAACCGAGGCCAAATCGCCCTCGTCGAAAGGCTATGCGCATACGAACCACGCTGCTCGCAGCGGTTGCGGCGGCGCCGGTCCTGTTTGCGCAGCCGGTCCGCCATCCTCTGCCTGGCCACATTCGGCCGGGCGTGACCGCAGCCAACGATCGTGGGCGCATCGCGGCCGCCCGCTCTCTTCGTCACGTTACCCTTACCCTTGAACGTTCTTCCGCGCAGGAAGCCGGGCTCCAGGCGCTGCTGGCGCGCCAGCAGGATCCGTCATCGCCGGACTTCCACAAGTGGCTCACCCCGGAACAATTCGCTGACCGCTTCGGACTGCCGGAGAGCGAGATCGATCAGATCACGTCCTGGCTGCGCAGCCAGAATCTGACGGTAGATTCGGTGGATCGCGGACGGACGGCTATTTCGTTTTCGGGAAACGTCCGCGACGTGGAACGGGCGCTGCAGGTGGAAATTCACAATTACGAAATCGACGGCGAAGCGCATTTCTCGAATACAGCGGAGCCTTCGGCGCCTGCGGGTATTGGTAACTTCATCGCATCGATCCGTGGCCTGGACGATTTCCGGATGAAGCCGAGATCGATCCGCCGGCCGGTCACTCTGCAGCCCAACTACACGTCCATCACATCGAGCGGCGCGCACTATCTGGCGCCGGACGATATCGCGAAGATCTATGACGTGCAGCCACTCTACAACAGCGGCATCACCGGCAAGGGACAGAAGATCGCGGTTGTGGGACAGACGCAGATCGATGTCTCCGACATCCGGCAGTTCCGCACGTATTTCAATCTGCCGCAGACCGACCCGACCATGCTGCTCGTGCCGGGTGCGACCGACCCTGGTATCAGCAGCGACGATCTTCCCGAGGCCGATCTGGATGTGGAATGGTCCGGGGCTGTCGCGCGCGATGCGGAGATCGTATACGTCTATGCCTATTACGTGCAGGACGCGCTCGATTACGTGATCGACCATCAGATTGCGCCGGTTGTTTCGATGAGCTACGGACTGTGCGAGCAACTCTCGAGCTCCTCGGAACTGGAGAGTATGCGTAAGCTGGCCGAGACGGCGAGCTCATACGGAATCAGCTGGATTGCAGCTTCCGGCGACAGCGGCGCCAACGATTGCTATGGGCAATCTCGCGCGCCTTCGGGGTTATCGGTGGATGCGCCCGCCAGCGTGCCGCTCGTGACGGGCGTGGGCGGGACCACGCTGACCGAAGGATCGGGGAATTACTGGGACATCGGGAACAGCGGCAATCATGCGTCGGCGCTTTCCTATATTCCGGAGAGCGCCTGGAACGATGGCGTGAATAACGCTACCGGCGGCGGCGCGAGCATCCATTTCGCCAAGCCCTCGTGGCAAACGGGCGCGGGCGTGCCCAACGATGGGATGCGCGACGTTCCGGACGTCTCGATGCCAGCCTCGCCCAATCATGACGGTTATATGGTCTACACGGGAGGAGTTCTCTCGGTATTCGGCGGGACATCCGTCGGGGCGCCCGTGGTGGCCGGCGCGACAGCGCTGCTGAATCACTACGCCGTCGCGAATGGGTATCAGCAAACCCCAGGCCAGGGATCCCTGAACTCGCGGCTCTATTCGCTCGCCGCCACCGCGCCCGGCGCGTTCCACGACGTGACCGCCGGCAACAACATTACTGCCGCGTGCCCGCAATCGATCTGCGCGAAGGTCGGCTTCACGGCGGGGCCCGGTTACGACCAGACGACCGGCCTCGGGACTCTCGACGTCTTCAATCTGGTGACCGCGTGGCCTTTGACCGGCGCGGTTGCGCAACAGCAGGTGTCAATCGAATTGACGCCGAGCCTGAGCAGCCTTTCATCCGAGGATACGGTGACGCTGACCGCGACGCTGACCAGCTCAAACGGCGTTGCCCCCAGTGGAAACGTCTCCTTCTACGCCTCCGGCGTGTTCCTGAAGTCGGCGCCGCTGACTGGTTCGGGCTCCGCGGCGTCAGCGATTATCACGTTATCGGCTTCCGAACTCGGCGCTGGCGACAATGGGTCGGTCGATGTGTCGGTGTTCTACGGAAGCGCCAGCGCATCCGTCACGCTCTCGGTCGCGACTCCAATGGTCCTGAACGGAATCAGCAGCGCCGCCTCATACCAGAAGCAGTATGCGCCGGGAATGGTCATCGCGTTGTTCGGGACAAATTTAGGCGCTTTAACGACCGAACAGCAACCCGCTCCGCTTCCCACGCAGCTCGGCGGCACCACGGTTACGATCAACGGCATTGCCTCACCGCTCTACTATGTGTCGCCGGGCCAGATCAACGTACAGGTTCCCTGGGAGATTTCGGCCGGCACGACTGCGGTCATCAAGGTGACCTCGAATGGAAGAAGCGTCACCGACCGGTTCCAGGTCAATAAAAACGCGCCGGAGATATTCGGCGACACGAACAACCAGCTGGTACCCTGGAGTTGCTCTATTGCCCCACCGGGGTCGGTGTGTCAGCCGACTGTGCGCGGTCAGGCGGCTTCACTCTACCTCACTGGGGACGGATTGTTCTCAGCACCGGCAGTGGTTACGGGGTCGGTTCCGCCCGCTGGCATGTTGACTGCGCTTCCGACGAGCGCAAAAGTAACGATTGGGGGCCTTCCCGCCTCAGTGCTTTTTATCGGTGAGCCGTCCTGGTCGGTTGGCGTTGCACAGATCAATTTCACGATCCCCGCAAGCGCGCCGCTTGGACAACAGCCGGTCGTGGTGACGATCGGCGGCGTGAGCAGTTCGCCGGTTTATGTTACGGTGTCGGACTGAACAGCCCGGGGCCAGGCCGCCACGATCCGTCGGCCGTTCCGTAGGGACTCGCCACTACGACCGTATAGCCGTCCGGATCGCGCATCCAACACTCCCAATGATTCGGGCCGCCGTCGCCGTCGGGCGGATTACGGTGTTTCGGCAGCACCATTTCGACAGCCATTTCGCCGGCGCGCTGCATGATCGCGTCGAAATCTTCCACCTCAAACCACAGCAGCACGCCATTGCCATAAGGCTTGTCCGCGCGATTGCCGATCGGGCCGTGATGGTGCTCGATTTCAAAGCTGTGCAGTTGCAGAACGAGGTGA
>CAZWTH010000362.1:0-8748 GCA_964636715.1 uncultured Solibacteraceae bacterium
TGAAGTCGAATGGACCTCGCGCAGCGTCGTCGCCACGATCTTGACGCGTGGGAATTTCTTCACTACGTTGTCCATCATCGCGGCGAACGCGCGGGTATCGAGCTTGGATTCCGCTTCCACCTTCGGACCTTCCACGCCCAGACCCTTCTGCAGATCCTCTTCGTTGCCGACGAGGACATCCACGTGATCCACAATCCGGCCGAGCGTTTCCACCGCATGGGCGCCGCCGCCCAGAATCTTCCAGAGTTTTTCGCGATAGTTGAGATCGAACGATGTGACCGCTCCGGCCGCGCGCGCCGCCTTCATTCCTTCGATGATCAGTTCGCCCGTGGTCGCCGAGAGCGCGGCGAAAATACCGCCCGAATGGAACCAGCGGACGCCGTTGCCGAAGATCTCTTTCCAGTCGAAATCGCCCGGCTTGAGCAGGCCGCCGGCTTCATTGCAGCGATTGTAGAAGACGACTGGGGCGCGCACGCCATGGCCGCGATCGCTGTAAACCGCCGCCATATTCGGGCCGTTGACGCCGTTGTGCTCGAAGCGCTTATAGAAGGGTTTCACCCCCATCGCCTTCACGCGTTCCGCGATCAGGTCGCCGATAGGATAGTTCACCATCGCGGTGGCGACGGCGGTATTCATTTCGAACGCGTCGGAGAGATTCGCCGCGCAGTTGAACTCTCCGCCGCTGACGTGGATGTCGCAATTCCGCGCCTTACGGAATGGAATGATGCCGGGATCCAGACGGTGAACGAGGGCGCCAAGCGCAAGAAAATCGAGTCCGCCTTTAGTGGCGGGAGGGATAGAGAGACCAGTACTCATGATGGGAAGCCTCAGGTTATCACGCGCCTGATGCTATATTGGCAATAGTTCCGCGCAGACCCGAATGCGGTGAGGTGGCAGAGTGGTCGAATGCGGCGGTCTCGAAAACCGTTGTACCTTTACGGGTACCGTGAGTTCGAATCTCACCCTCACCGCCATTTACAAATCAACCATTTACGGATTTTGTAGGCTCTACGCACTGAATGGGCAACCCAGCCCCTGACAATGACGATCAACGTCAACTATCCTCTCCGTCGCTGAATCAGCCCCAACAAACCAATCCCCACCCCCAGCAACGCAACCGTTCCCGGTTCCGGTGCGGCTACGAACGCGGCGCCCAGCAGTTCATTTCCATTCTGCGTATTGATCACGCTATTAAAGAGCACATGCCCCTCGCCGGTGTTCACGTCGATGGATAATTCGTCTCCGGCTCCGGTGAACCCGTAAAGCGTATCGTTGCCGGGGTCATACGCCAGCGCCGCCACTCCCGTGATTCCCAGTTTGTTGGGGACGGGCTGTAGCGTCGTCAATGTCGTGGGGTCGAGGCCAATCAGGCGCAGGGTATTGTTGTTTTGCGAGAGGCTGTACAGGACGTTGTTCTGGCTGTCGTATTCCAGCCCTACCAGTTTGGCCTGGCTCTTGAGGGTAGTCACCGCCAAAGTGCCGGGGTCCACAGCAAGAATGTCCAGATATCCCAGGGCGTAGAGAACTCCGTTCACGCCGTTCGCTATTGAAGCCATATCAGATCCCGTCGATCCCAGGAGCGTCGCCGACCCACTGAGCGGATCGATTGAATAGAAATAAGACTCTTCACCCTGTTCGGCATACTCATTCCCGTAGAGCACGCCATTGGAATAGCTCAGGTCGCCAATGGCGACCGGCCTGTGACTATTGGCGGCGCCGGCGTTTCCCAGATCGGTAAAGATTCCCGTGGTCGGATCGCCCGACCAGATATCTCCGTTGCTGTCGCTCAGATAAATCGAATCCGCCTGTGCGATACCGGCGGCAAGTGCGAAGACGATCAGTGAAGGTACGAAAAAAGAAATCTTCAAAAAGCCTCCGGTGTATAGCTGAATTTACCAATCTGGATTACATTTCAGGATACTCGATCGAAACGTTGGCGCCGCGTCCGCCTCTCACCCTCCCCGATCCTGCGCGTAGCCAGCCCCGCAATTCTGTCACGTCATTGATGGTCATTGCTCCAGCCTACCGGGCGTTTCGTGGATTACCACTAACACAGCAGTACGAACCATGCCAATGAAGAACCCGGGCAATTTCATCCGGTCAGAGATATGCGATTGGCTCCGGCGTCTCAGTCAGAGGCGTTATTCTGGTGTCAGGAGCGAACAATGGAAGTGCACTTCACGCCTGAAACGGAAGCGAGATTAGCGCAATCTGCAGCGCAGCAGGGCCGGCAGGCGGGTGATCTCGCGCGCGATATTGTGGCTCAATATTTCGAGGACGAAGTTCGATTTGTGGAAGCAGTCAAGCGGGGTGAGGATGCGCTTGACCGAGGCGAGTACCTGACGCACGAAGAAGTCGGACAGCGCCTTCGGCGGTTTCTTCAGCCTTGAGAGAGATCCGTTGGTCTTCACAGGCAGCCGGCGATCTTGAACGCATCTGCGACCGGATTGAGCGAGACAGCCCGAACGCTGCGCGTCGCGTAGCGCAGACCATTTACGCCGGGTGTGAACTGCTGAAGGTTTCTCCCTATATGGGGCGCGCCAGCATTCGCATGGTGGGTCGGCGCGAACTGGTTTTCCCGCGACTTCCTTATATCGTGGTATACCGCGTTAGCGACAGAGCCATCGAAATCAGCCGAATCTTCCACGCCGCGCAGGACTGGCCATAGCTCCCATCCCCCCTTACGGCGTTTTCGTATCCAGCGACCGCCACAAATACCACGCCGCAATCGACGCATACGGGCGCCACCCGGCCGCAATCTTCTCCATCTCCGCCGCTTTCGGCAGCTCCGGCAGGTTCCACGCCTTCTGCATAGCAGTCCGGATCCCCAGGTCCCCCGTCGGAAGCACATCCGGACGCCGCAGCGCGAACATCAGGAACATATGAGCGGTCCAGACGCCAATTCCTTTCACCTGGGTGAGGTGCTCGATCACCTCCTCGTCCGCCATCCTCGGCAGGCGCTCGAACACCACCGTCCCCTTCTTCGTATGCTTCGCGAGCTCCCGGATATAGGTGGTTTTTTGCCCGGAAAGCCCCAGTTTCCGCATCCGCTCCGGGCGCAGTTTGAGGATAGCCTCCGGGGTAACCAAGCCCCCCAGCGCATCCCGGAAACGCCCGTAAATCACGCTCGCTACCCGGCCGCTCAATTGCTGATAGACAATAGATCGGACGAGGTATTCAAATACCGGCTCGCCGTAATTCATGGCAAACTTGCCGTGGCGAGTGATGATGGGGCCCAGAACCGGGTCTTTTTTGAGGTGCTTTATGGCTGCACGCATGAAACTGGGTCCGTTCCGCGCACGTCATTTTTTCAGATCTATGCGCACTTCCGATTGTATGAAGTTCGGCGCCGTCGCGCTCGCCGCTTTGATGATTCTGCCCGGCATGCCTTCCCCCATGGCCGCGCAACCAGCCGCCGCGCAACCACCCGCCAGTAAAGACGAAGAACTCGGCGCGCAGATCAAGGTCGACGTCAACGTCGTCACCCTGTACGCCACGGTACACGACAAGCACAACGCCATCGTCTCCAGCCTGACCAAAGACGATTTCGATCTGGCGGAAGACAGCAAGCCGCAAACCATCAAATACTTCAGCCGCGAGACGGATCTTCCTCTCACCATGGGGCTCATGATCGACGTCTCCGGCAGCCAGCAGAATCTGATTGAAATCGAGCGGCAGGCAGGCGCCCAGTTCTTCAACAGCATGCTGAAGGCGAAAGACGAAGCCTTCCTCATCAGCTTCGGCGCGGATTCCGATCTGCTGCAGGATCTGACCGGCAGTCCTCGCCTCTTGCAGCAGGGCCTTCAAAGGCTCAAGCTGAACACGGGCTATTCAGGTCCCACGGCGGGGCCGGTGCCCACCATGAATAAACAGCGCGGCACCGTGCTCTACGATGCGGTCTATCTGGGATCGCACGACATGCTGGCGCAGGAGAGCGGACGCAAAGCGCTCATCCTGATCACCGATGGCCAGGATGAAGGCAGCAAGGTCAGCATCCGGGAAGCGATCGAGGCCGCACAGAAAGCCGACGCCATCATCTACGGCATTCTCTACGTGGATCGCGCATTCTACGGCGGCTTCAGCGTTGGTTACTTCGGCGAAGGCTCACTGAAGCAGATGGCGGAAGAGACGGGCGGCCGCGTCTTCACCGTCGGCGGCAAAAATACCCTGCCCAAAATTTTCGATCAGATCCAGGAGGAGATGCGCTCTCAATACCTGATCGGATACTCCCCCACCAATTCGAAAAAGGACGGCACGTTCCGCAAGATCGACCTGCGCACGCATGACAAAGACCAGAAGGTCCAGGTGCGTAAGGGCTATTACGCGATGCCGGATAACAAGTAGGTCCAGCCTCTCGCAAAGGTCCGGCCAATAGCGCTTCAAACCCCTTATTTTAAAGGGGAAAAGCGCATTTTCTCCCTCGACAACGCCACTCCGCCTGCTATATGATCTTCATTGCGCGGCGCTTTTCAGCTACTACCCGCGCGCGCGGAAATGAGGGTCGTTCTCCGAATGAAAAAAGCACTGCCGATTGCCATGGCGGCGGGGATTGCCGGAGCGCTCTTCCTGAGCGCGGACTGGTCGAGCTCGAGCGGAAATGCGCAGCGCGATGGCTGGTCCAGAAGCGAAGATCAGCTCTCGCGGGAGAGCGCGGCGCACGGCGAAATCAAGCTCCTCTACTCCTATAAGGTCGATCCCAAACCGCAGCGGATGGGAACGCCGGTGATGCTGACCAACATCATCAGCTACAAGGGATTCAAGTCGCTCGCGTTCGTGGCCGGCGCCTCCGATGTTTATTCGATCGACTACTCGACGGGCAGGCCCTATTTCAAAACGCATCTGGATTCGAGCGAGAAGGCGGGGACGGCGCTGTGCCCCGGCGGCATTACGTCGGGCGTCACGATGTCAGGCGGCAGCACGAGCGTGCCGCGGATGCCTCCTCCACTGCCTCCTCCCGGAGCCGCGCGTGGAACTCCGGCGCGCGCTGGCGGTAGCGGGCGTGGACCGTCAGGACGCGGCGGTGGTGGTGGTGGACGCGGCGGCGGGGCAGGCGGCCCGCATGTGTGGGTGGTCGGTCCGGATGGCTCGCTTCAGACCTTGCGCCAGCAGGACGGCGACAACAAGTCGACGCCTGCGATTCCATTTGTCCCGGCAAATTCGCGCGTCAGCGATCTGATGATGGATGGCGGCGTGATTTACGCCGCGACCCGGAACGAGTGCGGCGGGCCGAATGCGCTGTACGCGGTGGATATCGTTTCGCCCGATAAGAAGGTGATGTCGTTCCCCACAAACGGGAGCGGTTTCGCGGGATCGGCGTCCGTCGCGGCGGCCACGAATGGCGAGACGGTTTACGGACTGCTTCCCGATGGGCAGGGATCGGTTGCCGGAAAATACAGCAATACCGTGGTGGCGCTCGGTTCGAAGGATCTGACCGTGAAAGACTACTTCACCCCTTCCGGCGCAGCCGCGGCAGCGAAGAAAGGCGCGGAAGTTCCAGGCGCGACCCCGGCGGTATTCCAGTGGAACGGCAAGGATGTGATTGTTGCGGGTGGAACCAACGGGCGCATCTATCTGCTGGATGCGGCGTCGCTCGGCGGCCCGGACCATCACACGCCTTTGGCGGAGAGCGAAGTCTTCGCCGCCGCGGATGGCGCGAACGGCATCGTCAACGCGTTTGCCACATGGGACGATCCGGCGGGAAATACCCGTTGGATCTACGCGTCAATCACGGGCGCTTCCCCTCTGAAATTTCCCGCCTCGAACGGCGCGGCGGCCAACGGTTCGATTGTGGCTTTCAAAGTGGAAGACAACGGCGGCAAGCCGAAGCTGACTCCGGCCTGGATTTCGCGCGACATGATTTCGCCGGCCGCGCCCGCCGTCACCAACGGTCTGGTCTTCGCGCTTTCCACCGGTCAGGGAAAAACGCCGAAGAACGCGGTGCTCTATGCGCTCGATTCCTCCACCGGGAAAGACATCTGGTCGAGCGGCCAGACGGCCACGAGCTATGCGACGGGCGGGCTGGCGGTTAATGCGTCGATTGTGCTGTTCGCGACGCATGACAGCCAGATTCATGCATACGGGATTCCGATCATTTTCTAGCGCGGCTGACACAAGAGGTTCAGAGAAATGAAAAAGCTTATCTATATCGCGATTGCCGGCTGCATGCTCTCGGGCGCGCTGGGCTGGGCGGCTGAGTGGACGACAGACGGCGCCGATCCGCAGCGCACCGGATGGCAGAAGGACGAACACACCCTCACGAAGGACAACGTCAAAGATCTGAAGCTGCTGTGGAAGCTGAAGACGGACAACGTCACGCGCGCGCTGTTTTCGTTTACGCCGGCGATGATTCTCGACAATGTGAAATCGAGCGGAACCACGCGGGAGATGATTTATTTCGTCGGCGCGTCAGACAATCTCTACGCGGTCGATGCGAACAAAGGTCAGATCGTCTGGCACAAGCACTTCACTTATGAGCCCGTCCCCGGTCGCGGCGGCAACAACGCGAATACCGATCCGGCGCACCTCGGCTTCCTCGGACCCGGCGGCAGCACCGATACGCCGGTGATCGGACCGCCGGATGCGCAGGGACGGCGGCCGATTTATGTCATCGACGGCGGTGGCATGGTGCACTCGCTCGATACCGCGAACGGCGAAGATCTGAAGCCGCCCTTCCACTTCGGCAACAGCAAGTTCGCGCTCCAACTGGTGAACAACACGTTGTGGGCTCCGATCGGCGGCGGCATGGCGGCCACGAAGCTCGACGATCCCGAGCATCACGTCTACATGACGGAAGGCATGGGACGCAGCGGCGGATTATGGGGCCTGCGCGGCGCGGCGGTGGATTCGAGCGGCACCATCTGGTCGACCACCGGCGACGGCAATGTGGATACGCGCGATCCGAACAACCTGATCATCGCGAACAGCATGGTCGGATTTCAGATCGAGGGCGACCACGTGAAGGTGAAGGATTACTTCACGCCGCCCAACTGGTACTGGCTGTGGAAGCGCGATCTCGATCCGAACAATACGGCGACAATTTTCAACTACAAGGGCCGCGAGTTGCTGGTGGCTTCGGGCAAGGAATGCCGCGTGTTCCTGCTCGACCCGAAGAATGCGGGCGGAGCCGATCATCACACGCCGCTCTATAAGACGCCGCTGTTCTGCAATGAAGAAGTGGATTTCCAGGACCAGGGAAGCTGGGGCGCCCTCTCCACGTGGGAAGATTCGAGCGGCACGCGCTGGGTACTGGCTCCGTTCTGGGGTCCGGTTCATTCGCAGTTCAAATTCCCGAACGTGAATACGCCGGTAGCGAAAGAAGGCGGCATCGCCGCGTTCAAAGTCCAGGATGTAAATGGCAAGCCGGAGTTAGTGCCGGTCTGGGTATCGCGCGATATGCATCGCGGCTATCCGCCAATCATCGCGAACGGCGTGGTCTATGCGTATGGCAGCGGCGAAGAGACGAAGCAGGCGTGGCCGGATATCGGGCTGAATTTCGATTCCACAATTCGCGCCAGCAAATCCGGGCACGTAACGCTCTACGCGCTCGATGCGCAGACGGGCAAAGAGCTGTGGTCGAGCGGCGACACGATCACGTCGTTCAACCACTTCAACGGGCTGTCGCTCGCGAACGGAAAACTCTATCTCGGAACCTACGACGGCACGTTCTGGGCCTTCGGACTGCCAAAGTAGTCTGAATTGTGGGGCAGAGCTTCGGCTCTGCACGCCGGGCTTCCGCCCGGCGCGGAGTTTCCACGATGATTATTTCGACGCCAGCGCGTCCTGTATCGCTTTCTCGGCCAGGGGGGCCATAAGCGCATAGGCGTCGTCGTTGGGGTCCACGCCGTTATTCGTGAGATCCTTTTTCATCTGACGGTTGCCCGCGGCCGTATCGACGAGAACCGAGTAGTAGTTCAGATAAATCGACCCGGTATCCTTCGCGATGTCGCGGAGCGTGCCGTTAATAGCGGCGATTTTCCCCACGGGCCGGATCCGCGTCTGCTGGATGCCGTAAGCATCGCAGACCGGCGTCAGCGAGGCGATCACGACTTTGATGTTGTGAGCGTGCGCGATGTCGATCATCGAATAAAGCGCATCCGAAATCGTGCCTTCGCTGCCCGGCCCCATCACCATCCCGATATCATTCAGGCCGCCCTCGATGATGACGACTTTCGGCTGCAGCGAAACCACGTCCTGACGGAACCGGACGAGCATTTGAGGAGTCGTCTGATTCGCAACGCCGCGGTTGTAATACGGCTTCCCGGGAAAGAACGGCGTCTTCCCTTTGCCCCAATTTTCCGTGAGCGTGTCGCCGAGGAAGACAACGCGATTCTCGCCGGGCTTCGGCGGTTTTACTTCGGTATCGTCGCTGCCGTAGACGTTCAGGCCGCCCCAGTCCATCAGCCTTTTCATGGCTGCGTTCAACTGTTCAGTGACCGAAGGAGTACTGGGAGAGGGCGTCTGGGCGTACGCGAAAGTGCCCAGCAACAGCAGAGCGGCAACGGTCTTCATAACGTTCATTGTATGCCCGCGGCGCGCATTGCGATACGCGAAAACACTTGAAAATATTGACCGTTGGTCCAGCCTTTGACAGTGGGCGGGATGAAATCCCGCGCGCGATTCACAATCGCGCTGGCCTGCTGATAAGCAACATCCGATCGAAGTTGTATCGATGCGGATTCTCCTGAAATCGATCACCGTTCTCCTCTGATCCCGATCACCGTTCTCCCGGAGTCCGATCAGCGAGGTCGG